>CAZMBA010000030.1:0-20439 GCA_964564665.1 uncultured Candidatus Nitrosopelagicus sp.
CTCAAGTCTGCATTTTCAAAGTCTACCCCATCAAGATAAGACCCTTCAAAGCTTGTATTTCTCAAATCTGCATTTTTAAACGGAAGATTAAGGATAAAAGAATATGAGAAATCTGCATTCTCAGCAATGATATCATTGAAATTATTTTCCACAAAAATAGAATTTGACAAATTAGTATCAATCAAAGTGCTACCAGATAAATCAGCACTTACAAAATATCTGAATGAGTATATTTCATTGACAAAAGCCGAAGCACATTCATTGTTACGTGAACATTCAGGATACATACTTGGGTCTAGGTAAAATGGTTTACCTTTCCATCCTTTCGTCCCGTCACTGAATTCACGAGAGTCGACAACACCTCCTGCTAAAGATGCATAAGACAAATCTGATCAAGATAAATCTGTACGAATCAGAGTCGATTCAAGAAATGTAGTGTAATTAAAAAACGAGTTTGATAGATCTGAATCTGTAAAATCAGCCAAAGTCAAATCTAAAAAACCGTATTCAGCATTTGGCAGGTCTGTAGACGAAAGTATTACTCCTCTAACATCCCAATCAATATTGGGAAACGTTGAGCCCTCTAATTTTGCATTGTGCAGGTTTGCATTTTGAAATTTCGTGTCATCTAGTTTAGCATAAGAAAGATCTGCTTTTTCCAGATTTACTTTAGTAAAATCCCATCCTGATAAATCAACTCCAGCTAAATTGGCATCGTATAGATTAGAACCAGCAAAATAGTGTTTCAAGTTTTCAGCATCCCATAAAATCAAGTTTCTAAGATCCTGACCACTGTAATTTCTATACAGGAGGCTTTCTTGACTCCAATCTAATTCCTCAGGCATAGTTGCAAGGAAGTCTTTTGCTGTGATGTTCGATGGTTTGTAAGATGACTTGGATAAACTCATTTCGGTCATATCTACGATAGTTTCATGATTTGTAGTTAGAATAGGTATGATTAACTTGAACATGTTTTTGGCAATTATTTCACTACCTCTTGCTCCTTGATGACCATGATCATAGTAAACTGGTTCAGACACATTATCAAAAATGCCTGTTAGATCAGCAGTTACAATACAATCGTTCAGCATGTGTAATTTTTCAAGATATAATGGAAATATCTCAGCAATGAATACCTCAGATTCATACTCTAATTGAGAATCATACTCTTGCTGCGTGATTATTCTGTCTCCTGTACCTGCTATTGGTTGTATTGTAACGATAACATCAAACCCATTATCCTTGCCCAAATTACAAATCTCATCCCACCTATCAAACCACTTTTGCTCATCTGTTATGCCAGCCATATGATACGCTGAATCATTCCACCCATCATACACAACAAAAAGATCTGGATTATATTGGAATAGCCTATTTTTGATTAATTCCACTTCTTCATACGAAGATGCTTTGGGTATTCCAGCATTGATCACTTGTACGTCAAAGCCTAGATCTACCAGTTCAAATTCTTTTTGAAGAAAGACTGGCATGGTATTTTCATTCTCTATACCATCACCATATGTTGTTGAACCACCAATCATAAAAATTCGATATGTATTTTCTGGTTTTTCTAATGTTATTTCATCACCACGAAACCCATGACTATTAATATGAATAGGAATGGTAGAAATATTCACTCTATCAAAAACATAATCTGAATTTATCACCTCATTACATCTTTGATTTTTTACATCCTGAGGAATATCTTTGAGAATTTCATGCATTACTGCATTACATGAATCTGATTCCAAAAGTCTTCTATCATCCCCATCATTTAAAACAATAATTCCCACTTTTACCAAAAATTCTATTGCGTTAACAAATTCATCTTCAGAAATTGTGTCAGTTGCCCACCACCCTGCTGTGTTTTTTATCCAAGATGGGACATTCTCAGCATTTATGCTTGGAATAAATGTGCTAAAAATAATTGCTAGAGATATTATTGATATTATGATTACTTTAGACATTCTAAAATTATATCTTATGATCTATCTTATTAGTGGTTTGAAGCCACTAGAAAATTATTTATTAAAATCTTCATGGTTAATTGTATGAAGAAAGCAACATTTGCAGCTGGATGTTTTTGGCACGTTGAAGAAATATTCAGTAAGACACCAGGTGTAAAATCAACACAGGTTGGGTATACGGGTGGAGATTTAGAAAACCCAACATATGAAGAAGTATGCACTGATAGAACCGGTCATGCAGAAGCAATTGAGGTTGAATACGAACCCGAAGAGATTTCATATAAAGATCTGCTCAAAGTTTTTTTCGAGAATCATAATCCAACAACACCTAACAGACAAGGTCCAGATATTGGAATACAATATCGTTCTGCCATATTCTGTCATGATTCAGAGCAGGAAGGACTGGCCAAAGAAGTAAAGGAGAAGCTTAATCCTATTGCAAAAGAAAGATTTGGTAACGAGATTGTGACTGAGATAAAAACAGCTGTTCCATTTTATAGAGCTGAGGAATATCACCAGAAGTATTTTGAAAAAAACGGTCTACATTAGTTTCTTCTTTTCTACAATATACCCTATTAGAATAATTATCACACCTGCCATACCGATGTATATTCCATTGTTAATCCAGTCATGATTCTCATACATGAATGAAGATTCTGGACCAATTACACCCTGACCTTGGAATTGGAATACAATCCCAAAAACCATAATTATAATTCCTGACACAATTATTGGTAACGACTTCATAGACATTCTCATACTTTCAGGTTTAAAATAGCATATTATCAAAAACGCATTATGGCTTCATCAGTATTTTTCCAAACATGTTCTTTCCTGAAAGCATTTTTTGATGTGCAGTAGAAGCCTCCTCAAGCGAAAATATAGAATCAATTACAGCTTTTATCCTACCTTGTGACATCCAGTGAAGTCCAGATTCAAGTTCTGATCTTGTTCCCTGTGTTGAACCAACTATATTCAGACCTTTGAAGAAAATATGACGTAAATCTGTCATTGCATTATAACCAGTTGTTGCACCTGTAGTCACAAGAGTTTTGCCATACTTGAGGAGTGAAAGTTCTTTGTTCCAATGTGAGCCACCTATATGCTCATAGATGATATCTATGTCCGACTCCTTTGATTTTTGTTTAGAAATTTCTTTTGCAATCTTTTTTACTTCCTTGTGCCAATCTTCTTTTCTGTGATCAACTGCATAATCGGCTCCTAACCCAATACATTTTTCTAATTTACTCTCACTTGCGGTTGCAATAACATCACACCCATACAATTTTGCAATCTGTATTCCAAAAATTCCCATACCAGAACTTCCTCCCATGACCACCACAGTTTGACCAGGCTGCATTTTCGCTCTTGCAACTAACATATGCCATGATGTCATCATTGTCATTGAAGCAGCAGCGGCGTCATCCAAACTAATACCATCAGGAATCTTTACAGCATTAAATTCAGGAAGATGAGTGAATTCGCAATATCCCCCCCATAACGGTCCAGTTTGAAATCCCCAAACCTTTCTTTGCCTACAATCATACTCACGTCCAGACGTACACATACTACAAACCCTACATGATAAGTTCCCATGAGAAACAACACGATCACCAACTTTGAGATTCTTGACATCACCACCAACCTCAGTTACAACTCCTGCGGCATCTGTTCCAGAAATGTGTGGTAACGGAACATCTATCGGCTTTCCCCTCATTGCCCATATGTCATCATAATTTAGTGCAGCAGACTCAACCTTGATAATAACTTCATGCGATTTTGGTACAGGTTCTGCAATCTCCTTAATGTTCAAAATTGATTCAAAATCATCATCTTTGGCATATTGCTCATAGACAAGCGCTTTCATAACTTACTCCACCCTCAAATGATTATTACCCTTTCTAAACTGGACTAGATATCAAGTCACAGGTAGGAGCTTTACGAGAATTAACAAACCGCATAAATCAATTTTGACTTGGGTCTTTAATCCAAATCTCAGCATAAATTGCTATGTATACATGGAGCAATTCTGATTCATCAGAGCCAAGATTATTGAGATTTTCCACTATCATACTTTTTGGAACTGCATCTGCATCTGCATTGATAATGGCAATGCTGCTTCATACATACTTTAATGAATTTATGGTAGAGAATCCAGTTGTCAACTATATCTTATTCGGTCCTGCATTTGGGATTGGATTTTTGTATGGGCTAAAGATTTCTGAAAAAGCTCTTCAACCATCTGAAACTAGAAGTGCATTAAAGCGAAAGATAATCAAAACATTTCTTTTCTTTTTAGTAATTGGTGGATTATTCAGCTCCGTAAATTTTGCATTACATGGTGGTGCACTCATGCCAGAAACATCTCCAATAGATGATGGCTTACTCATATGGGTTCAAGATATGTTGACATCTAATGGCGGTACCACGTTTTTGATTGCATCAAGTTTCACGCTAATGGCAGCTGCTACGAGACGTATAGTTGGACTTAATGCAGGCATGCTAAATAGAATTATTACATTTGCTGGAACGTTTATCTTCTTTTCAATGATCAGTATGAGTCTAACTCAAAGTGATCCTACACATTCCCAAGTCTATCTGTATACTTTCTACCATGCTGGAATTATTGGTGGTGCAATGTATCAAATGAATCGATTTACAACAAATCTAAACAAGTGGGAAGATTATATGAACAAGCAATAGTTATTCTACTGTTACTGTTCCGACCATCCATGGATGAACAATGCAGTAGTACTCGAATACTCCACTGTCAGAAAACTCATGCTCGAATGTAGCTCCTGCCATAATCATTCCTGAATCAAACGAACCATCTGGTCCATCCTCAGGTGTTCCGCTTGTTGCAAGATGGGCGGCAGTATCATTATTCTCCCAAATTACTGTGGTGCCAGTCCCAATAGTTAGTAATGCAGGAAGGTAACATTCACTTGTTTCTTCGCAACCTGGTATACCAACACCTTCAGGAATCATCACAGTTTCAGATATGGGCTGCATGACGGGTGGAGGAGATGTCATATCAGATTCAGTAACTATGGCATCTTCAGATGTTTCATTTGGGTCTAGTTTAGGAACTTCATATAGAGTATTACCTGCTTTAACGAATTTTTGACATTCATCGGTTGCATAAAATATTGCTTTACACTCCTCAAAGAATTCAGTTTTATCTCTCTGCATTTGATCACCAAAAAGTACATTCTCACCAATTGATAGATGAATTAGACCTATTGCTGTAAGCGATGCCGCAACGAGGATCATTGAGTAACCTACTTTTCTATAATTGTGAGGGTTCTCCATCTCTGACATTTAGTTTGAAGAAATTTTGGGCAAATTTAATACTTTAGAAGTGAGCAATAATGTAATTGGCGATACAAATTTTACATTATGAGTTTCTAGGACCAATAGAGATCTCAGAATGGGGTCCTCCCATGGGTCAATTGGTCTACCTACTTTTTAGCAAAACCAAAAATGGGTTCAATATGTTGTATGCCTCTCAGGTAGAAAAAACGGATAAGCCAGATTTTTTTGTACAAAATAAGAAATTCAAGTGTTGGATACAACATGCTGGCTCTGAGGCAATGCTGTATCTCGCAATTTATCCAGTACCAGATTCTCAAGAGAGTGACAGAGAAAGAATAGTACAACAAATAATTAACAAATATCATCCACCATGCAATATTGAATAAATCTTTTAGAGATGCATTAATCGAATTATGCTTTATTCTTGACATCAAATAATTGTAGTGTTAACAGGTCGATTGCTTTTTTTAGATGATCAAATTCATTGATGGAATGAATTTGTCCCTCTGTTAGCATCCTAAGCACTTTGATCATGCTTCTTTGGTATTCATCCTTTGCTGAAACTTCTAATGCATTAATCTTAGCTAGAAGATTTTCAAAGTTTTTTATCATATCATCTTTTGAGGCATGCTTTTCCATATAGAAAATCTCCATATCTCACATATGAATCAGAGTTGCTCATCATCAATTTCTTCGAATGCATCTAAAAATTGGTTACAAGGACAATCAGGAATTTCACATTTTCCCCGTCTTAGCATAGATTCACTAGAGTCACTTGTGGTATGTGCCTCATCTGTATGATGACAGCGCCTACAATTCATAATTGCACCAACTTAGTTCTGTATTTAAGGAATTAGAACAGCTCTTGCTTCTATATCAGAATTTTTTAGTTTCTGCAATGCTTCATTTGCTTTTTCTAATGGAAATGTCTCAGTTACAACCTGAAAATTATTTTTTTCCGATATCTCAATGACACGCTCCATATCTTTTCTGGAGCCAATTAGTGTACCACGAATGGTTTTTTCTTCAAATGCTAGGAAATTAGGAATTTTACCTACAGTTGCAATTACTACAGTCCCACCTTTTTTAACAGACTTAATTGCAGTATCAGTCACCTCATCAACAGGCGCAAACACAATAGCTGCATCAAACAAACCATATTCATCATTTAATTTATTTAGAAATTTTTCTTGATCAGATAGATAGACAAACGTGTTATCAGCTCCAAGTTTTTTTGCTACATCAAGATGTTTTTCTTTTCTTGAGACACCGGTAACCTCACAACCTTCAACTTTAGAAAACTGTATTGCCATATGACCTACTCCACCAATTCCAAATATTGCAATTTTCTTGTTTCTTTCTGGCTCAGCAGCCTTTACAGCTTTGTATGCAGTAATCCCTGCACAAAAAAGCGGCGCGGCATAATCAGATGACATATTTTCAGGAACTCTGGTTACAAAATCCTCTGAAACTGTTATGTATTCAGAGTAACCACCTTTTAGCGACTCACCTGTAACTTCCATATTCTCACAAAGATACTCTTTACCTTCGTCACAATATTGGCAATTAAGGCATGAACCCATCAAAGGAGTGATTCCAACTTTATCACCAATCTTAAACTTTACAACGCCGTCGCCAATTTTTTCAATTCTTCCTACAATCTCGTGTCCTGGTACCGTTGGTAGGGTTGGCGGAAGACCAATCTCTTTCCAGTCACCTTCAATCGAGTGTAATTGTGAATGGCATACACCACACGCTTCAATTTTTATTAGAACTTCATTCTGTTTTTGTATTTGGTGTTTATCAATTTCTCTAAGTTTTAGCGGGTTTGACTCAACAGGACCCAAGTTCTCAAGAACCATGGCACGCATCTTTTCAGGCATACTTTACTTGATTTTCTATTCTTAAGATTGTTACGGATAATAAGAAATAAAATCCATCTAGTCATGTCTTAACTATGGATTATAGACTTACTGCTGAAGATAAAGAGAGAATAAAACTTCTAGACGAAGTTGCAAAAAATAAGTTTAGGAATTTCAGCCTCGAGCAGTTAATACGACTCCAGGAATTAGTTGAGAAGAAAGATTATGGTAATGAGAAAAAAGCTCAAAAATCTAAACGTAGTTTACTCAAGCAAATCAATATTGAGATTTACAAGCGTGATGATTCTGCAATATGGAAGTAATCAGGTTACGTACAAATAATCAAGATTCAAAACACATCTATGCCAAATAAACTAGCCAAAGAGTCAAGTCCGTATCTTTTACAGCATAAAGACAACCCAGTTAATTGGTATTCTTGGAACGATGAATCATTACAAAAGGCAAAATCTGAAAATAAACCAATCTTTCTATCTGTTGGATACAGTTCTTGTCATTGGTGTCATGTAATGGCGCATGAATCATTTGAAAATGATGATGTTGCCAAAATTATGAATGAAAACTTCATCAACATCAAAGTTGACAGAGAAGAAAGACCAGACTTGGATGACATATACCAGAAAGTGTGTCAGATGTCAACTGGACAGGGCGGATGGCCACTAAGCGTATTTCTAACTCCAGAACAAAGGCCATTTTATGTGGGAACATACTTCCCTGTACTTGACTCCTATGGCCGACCAGGCTTTGGAAGTTTGTGCAGACAACTTGCACAATCATGGAAAGAAAAACCAAAAGAAATTGAATCTGCAGCTGATAACTTTATGACAAATTTATCTAGACTAGAACAAGTTACAGAACCATCAAAAATTGATAGAAACATACTTGATGAGGCAGCAGTAAATCTATTACAGATTGCCGATACAAACTATGGTGGGTTTGGGCAAGCGCCAAAGTTTCCTAACGCTTCAAACCTTTCATTCATGTTCAGATATTCAAAACTATCTGGAATCTCAAAATTCAAAGATTTTGCTTTACTCACATTGAAAAAAATGGCTAGGGGTGGAATATTTGATCAGATTGGCGGAGGATTTCATAGATACTCAACAGATGCAAGATGGCTAGTTCCACATTTTGAAAAAATGTTGTATGACAATGCATTACTACCAATTGTGTATGGTGAAGCATATCAGATCACAAAAGACAGTTTCTTCTTAGATGTAGCTACAAAAACTCTTGATTATGTTATTCGTGAGATGACTTCCTCGGAAGGACTTTTCTACTCAGCAACAGATGCAGACACTAACGGCGAAGAGGGACAAACTTTTGTTTGGAAGAAACGAGAGGTTGAAGAGGTTCTAGGAGAGGACTCTGAAGTATTCTGTATTTACTTTGACGTGACAGATGGTGGAAATTTTGAAGGAAGTACAATTCTTGCAAATAACATCAAAGCGTCAGCAATTGCGTTCAAATTCGGTAAAACTGAGGATGAAATCAATAGAATCATTTTAGATGGGTCAGCCAAGCTACTCCACATAAGGAATAAGCGACCACAGCCGGGAAGGGATGACAAAATTCTAACTGCATGGAATGGTTTAATGATCTCAGCATTCGTTAAGGGCTATAGAATATCTAACGATTCAAAATATCTTAATGCGGCAATCACTGCAGCCGACTTCTTTCAAGAACAATTTGAAAAAAATGGCAATCTGAATCGAGTGTTCAAAGACGGTGAATCAAAACTCAATGGCTATCTAGACGACTATGCATATCTTGCAAACGCAGTTGTTGATGTGTTTGAGATAACAGGTGATCCTGAATATCTTAACTTCGCAAAAATATTGGCCGATTACATGATTGAACATTTTTGGGATCAGAAAAGTGATAACTTTTTCTTTACTTCCGATAACCATGAAAAGTTAATCATAAGACCAAAAAGTAATTATGATTTATCAATGCCATCTGGGAATTCTGTTGCGGCACATGCATTACTTAGGCTAAATCAGATTGTGAATGAACAAGTATTTTCTGAAACATATCAAAAGATACTTGAATCTCAGGCATCACTAGCTGCGCAGAATCCATTTGCATTTGGGTATCTTCTTAACGTATTGTATCTTGCAACTGAGAAACCAACTGAAATTACAATTCTAAACTCAAAAAATCATGAGTTAATACACTCACTGAACAAAAAATTCATTCCTGAATCAATTATTATACAGATTGACGATAAGAAAAAACTTGATGCACTATCAAAACATTCATTTTTTGAAGGAAAGCAGTTTCCAAAGGATGCAACAAATGTGTTTGTCTGTAAAAATTTCAGTTGCTCATTACCATTAGTTAGTATGTCAGAAATAGAAGAAAATCTTTAACATCTTTTCAAGTCAACCTGAAGTCTTTCACCAACTTGTGGCCGACCCATCTTCTCATATCTGTTTCTTGGCATGGTTATGGAAACAGTTGTTTGTGCATAACTTTTCAATTTTATTGTGGGCTGTGCTTGAAGAATAGCTTCCAACAACGGCATAACTTGATCTTTTGTTTCAGCATCTAGTTTTTTCCCGACATTTTCCATAATCAGTTGTTTCTGTGATAGTGGCTCTGTTTGTACATCTTCAACCAATGTAATTTGGACGGCTTGACCATTATCATTAAGCTGCTGAATTTTGTAAGCTATAATCTCTGACACATTATTTCACCATTCATTTTAGATTTATCTGTACCTATGTATCTGATTTTTTTTCTAACGATTCTTTGATTTGGTCTGAATTAGATTTAATGAATTCATGAAACTCTTGAATATCATCTAATCCTACTTTGAGTTGTTGATTTGAATATGTCTGTAGGAATGTTGAATAAATTGATCCAACAATGAGTCCAAACGCAACATCCATCTCCGAGTCTGAAAATTCTTGATATTCGCTAGCAAATTGCTTGTATGACCCTGATTCATCAACATAGTACTGAATCAAATCTTCTAGGAATTTTTTGTTGTTATCAGAAATTGCCATTTTTTTAACTCACAGCATCAAAACGACACGATTTTCGAAATTCTTGAAATTGAATTAACCACTTTTTCAGGGTATCTAGATAATATGATGTATGATGAAACGGATCCAATCAGTAATGCACCAGTACCCAAAGGAAATTCTGGAACTGCTGCATATTCATCCGACTCTGCAATCAGTGTATAATCAACTGCATGGAAGGATTGAGTTTTTTCATGAATTGGTATGATAAAGAAATTACTGTCGCCCGCTCTTAGAAAATCAGGTTGCATTTGAACGCTTGATAATGTGACAACATTTCCATCTCGGTCATACAGAGTTGCAACCACATTTATCATGTTTGCAGTGATTTCACCTTGATTTTCTAAAGTTCCTGAAATAACAAGGTTACCTTGAGAGTCTTTCTTAAGTTCAGATGAGACTATTTGAATAACTTGATTTTTTGGCGCTGCAATTTTGTAATCAAATTCTAAGTTATAATTAGATGCTGAGCGAAGGTCGTGACCAGTAATAATAATGTCAAACGCACCATTCATTCCAGGCATTATCACATTATTAATTGGATTTCCAACAGCTTGACCAATTTGAAAACCATTATCATCCAATAGTCTTGCAGTAATCTCAACCTGATTAAGTGGAGAGTTTGAATTATTTTCAATCTCACCTACAATATGTAGTGAACCATCAGCACCCACATACTTTTGGTCGTTCTGGATAAAGACATCAGCAAATGCTGGCTGAATGAACATCAAAAATGGCAACAAAGCAATTATGAAAAGTTTCATCATACTTCTAGTTGATATTATATTGTTTAAAGATTTTATGGATTTGGATTACTCTTCGCTTTTTCAAATAAAGCGAGGGCTGCCATTTCATACTCAAATGATGCCTGTAGTAGTTCATCTGCACGTATCTTTTCACTTTGATCGTCATTTTTGATCCAGTTAATCAAGTGTTGATCACTTTCAAGCTGGGTTTCAGTTGATAATTTGAAAAGTTTTACTGAACCAGAAAATACATCTGGCATTTGCAAGTCAGTATATTTTGCAATTATATTTTCCATTCTTAGTACATGAATATCTGCAAATTCTAAAATCTGATCTTTTGTGACACTTTCTTCTTTCCACATAGATATTTTAGAATAAAAATCTGATTGCTCTTCCTTTAACTCATCTTGTATAGCCTGAAGATCGTTTCCAAAATTAAATCCGCGAATCTGTGCCTGCTCTGCAGAATAAAAATAGTATATTGACGCACCAATTATAATCAGACCGACTATTATTGCTGAAAATATACTAAAACCTGATTTTTTTGCTTTCTTCTTCAAAGCTAATCAATATAGTTTCCATGTTCATCTGACTTTAATTCAAGTGTGAATTCTGTTCCACTGATAAAAGACTCACCACGTATAGTACGAATACGTGCAATAACTAATTCATGAGGCCATATTTGTACAACTATTTCACCGACTTGAGGGTTTTTTGGGGCATCAACAATCTTAATATCTTCTTTTTTTACACCACATTCTTGAATTTTCTTGATGGAGTGTTCAACTAATGGCTCAGGATCATTATGACTTAACGCCCAAACTATTCCTGAATATTCAATTTGTTGCAATGTCTTTCACATTTTTTGTGCGTATAAATGTCATTCAGTCTTTGTAACCACATTTAATGTCATTGTGCTAACAACACGTGAGAGTCGTCTAATATGCATCGACACAGTTTTTTCAAATTCTTCTTGTGATTCAGCATGAATCTCTGCTATTACATCATAAGCCCCAAATGTGACATAAGCATTTTTAATTTGGGAAACTTGGTTTAACTCGTCAAGTATGTATTCTTCAGCACCCAAATCACAATTTAATAGTACAAACCCAACATGCATGTCTTCTTAAAATTTAATATTACAACTGTCGTTTAAGTGTTAATTATTTTTCTAATAATTACCACTTGCTTCGATTAGATGTTCTAAAAACTCTTGAGGATTGACCAGTTTTTTTTCTCTTATACTGATCTCTTGCAGAAACATTACGTTTGTAACCATTTGTTCTATAACCTCCTGTTGCTCTACCACGGTTTCTTCTATAATTGGATTGGATTTGCGGTGAAATTCTTCTTCGAGTATCACGTTTTAGTGGATCAGGAATATTTATCTCAATACCAAGTTTTTGATTCAAGTCAGTAAGGTCTGATTTGATCTGCCTTTTTATGATATTCCAATCTGCAACAGATGAATATGAGACAAGTGTTATTGATCTTCCTTTAGCACCAGCTCTCGCTGTTCTTCCAATCCTATGGAAGTATACCATGTCTTGGTTAGGAACGTCGTAATTAACTACTAGTCCAACCTTTGGAACATCAATGCCTCTAGCAGCTACATCTGTGGCTACTAATACATCAACATGATTCTTTCTAAACTTCGTCATAGAATATTCCCGTTTATTTTGTGACATGTCACCCTCTATAGCGACAACACCAAATCTTGCTTTTTGTAGATCACGAGCTACATTCCTAGTACGAATTTTTGTAGAGCAGAAAACAATTGTCTGACCTTTTTTGTTCTCTTTGATAAAATTTGCTAGATATTTGTGCTTGTCTCTATCTTTTATCACTAAAAATGACTGATCAATACCTTCACCACTTAAATCATCAGAATCAATAAGAACCCTTTTTGGTTTATTTAGATACTTATCTGCCAATCTTATGATATCAGTAGGCATTGTTGCAGAAAATAATGAAGTGATTCGATTGTCTGGAATTCTTTCTAAGACAAATTCAATGTCTTCGATAAATCCCATATCTAGCATGACATCTGCTTCATCTAACACCACATATCGAATTTCATTAGTTCTTATTGTACCCTGATTCAGATGGTCAATTAATCTGCCAGGGGTCGCGACAATGATCTCAGGTTTTTTTCGCAAAGCATCTAGCTGAATTCCTATTCCTTGACCGCCATAGACAGTTGCAATTTTAATTTTTGTATACTTTCCAATCCTCTTCAATTCATTTGTAATCTGAATTGCAAGTTCTCTTGTGGGTGCAATTATCAAACCTTGTATACCACCACCGTTTGTAATATTCTCAAGCATTGGAATGCCAAATGCTGCAGTCTTACCAGTGCCGGTGTGTGCTTGACCAATAAGATCATGCCCATCTAACAATAATGGGATAGACTGTGATTGAATAGGAAATGGTGTAGCAAATCCTAATTCCTGAATTCCTTTCAGTATAGTTTCTTTTACTTCTAATTCATCAAATGCATTCATTTTTTCTGTCAAAAGCAATGACAGATAAAGCAAATGCTAAAACCGTCATTATTTCTACTTCAGCGCAATTTCTACGTCTAATAAACCCATGTTTTAAAAAATAATACCTTACTGATCAATAAATCAATTTTTAGGATAGATTTTATACTCAAATCCACGACTAAAATCATGAAAAATGGGAAGAAATACACTGTCGCAGGAGTAGGTGTTGCAATCGTCATTGCCATAGCAATCTCATTTACATCATATCTTGGTCAATTTGAACAAGCAGAAAATCAGGGAGACAATGTACCAACGTCTACATTTCAAGCACCATTTTTAGGCTCCCAGTCAGCAACATTAACAATTGTTGAAATTGGAGACTATCAATGTGAAGGATGCAAAGAATGGTTTGATCATACACGTCAAAAAATAATTGATAACTATATTGATACTGGAAAAGTAAATCTTACTTTTATTGACATGGCATTTTTAGGTGTTGATTCATTCAATGCGGCTATGGCATCATACTGTGCTGGTGATCAGGAAAAGTATTGGGATTACCATGTTATGTTATACGAACATCAGGAAGGAATTGACAGTGGTTGGGCAAGTAATGAACGATTAAAATCATTTGCATTTACATTAGATTTAGACATAGATGAATTTTCACACTGTCTTGACTCGAAAAAATACTATAATCAAGTAAAACTAAACCTTGAAAAAGCAACAGGCATTGGAGCAGATCGTACGCCCACATTCATTTTAGTTAATGCATCAGGTGAACAAAGACAAATTATTGGTTCACAACCATATAATGTGTTTGAAAAAGTCATAGAATCACTCCTGTAAATTGCAGACTAGTTTCAGGTTAGTATTCACAAAATATGAATATTTTATTCTATCAATAGTCATCTCTATTTCATTATTTTTTACATTATCAATAATTTCTGAATACATATTTCTTGAACCATACCTAGTTTTTTCAGTTTATACTGAAACAGCATTCAATTTTTTGTTAGTTCTCATCTTATCAATATTGGCAGGTATTGTTGTATCAATGAATATTTTTAGAGTCAAACTGGCAAAAAAGAGTAAAAGTGTCGGAGCTAGTTTAACTGGAACGATTATTGGCGCATCTGCTGGGGCATGTAGTTGTGGTCCAATTGGATTTTCGGTGATTACAACTTTTGGGACAGCCGGAAGTATTGCCACTGCATTTCTTACCAATTATGAGATTCCATTGAGGCTGATATCAATTGGCATTTTGATTATAATGCTAATTACAACAATGAGAGCCATACCAGCTGAGTGTAAAATCAACTAATATCATGAATTTTGTTTTAATTCAATTTTTCTAAAGTAAAAAGACAATTTTTTACAACCTGCTAAGATTACTCTAAAAATTGTTTTAACTAGATATGTCAAAAATCTATATTCCAACTCGCCCTTCTAAAAGGGACTATAATTCTGACGAGTTAGATGAGACTGACGATCAATAGTTACATTCCTAGTTTATTTTTCTAAACGATTCATCTGGTACTTGCATTTGAGAAAATTCGTCTGGGTGAATAATCTTTCCTAAAATTTCAATTCCAGTTATGGTTCTGATACTTGGTTTACTAAAGTATGAATTTGCATCGACCGCAAAGACATTCTTATCTTCAACAGCTCGTAGATTTTGCCAAACATGGTTGCTTTTGAGATAATTATTGTATTCTTCTATTGTTCTTTGAACATTAAATCCGCATGGCATCATTATGATAATGTCTGGATCAGAATCTTTTATTTCATCAAACATTATTTTTCTAGAATGTTCTGATTTTTTACTTATCAGATTCTTCGCACCAACAAACTCAATCATCTCTGGAATCCAGTGGCCAGCAGTGTAAAATGGTTCAATCCATTCGATTGCCAGTACTTTTGGCATATGTGACACCTGTTTCTCTTTACAAAATTCAATTCTTTTTTTAAGTGATTCAACCAATTTGATCCCTTTTTCAGACGCATGAATTTTTTTTGAGATTTCTTCGATGTCATTTAATATTCCATGAATGTCATGTGGGTTCATTGCAAAAATTTCTGGTCTTTTATCCAAAATTTTCACTGCATTATTTACTTGGTTAGTATATGCAGAACAGACTTCACAAATTTCTTGCGAAATTATCAAATCAGGATTAGCTTTTTTTAGATTTTCTACCTGTAACTCATAGATATCTTTACCATTTGATATAAGTTCTAGAATTTTCTGATCAATTTCTTTACTAGACATCTTTTCTGGTTCAAATACACTTTGAATAACATGTGGTTTTTTACTTGCGTCTTCTGGAAAATCACATTCATGTGTTACACCATAAAGTCTGTCCTGGGCATCTAATTCATATATTAATTCTGTCGCACTTGGCAAAAATGAAACAATTCGATTTATAGTCATGTTTCAATTTTTTTTCTAATAATTTAAACATCTTATGTTTACAGTTAGTCAAAATCCATTTTTTGAATTATTTATTATTACTAGTCATTTATCACGTGTGTGGACATAACTGGAAATGATATTAGGCAAGGCATAGAGAGTAAATGGCATGAATATCTGACTAGATATGGAAATCTATTTTCATCTGATGAGATTTCTGGCTCTAGCCCTCCATCAGTTTTTGTAGGCTCGTATGGATATCCAAAAGTTGGTGTTGGACCTATGGTGCCACCTATTCATGGTGATACTAGTCTATTGGATATACCAGAAAGATGGATAGGAAAAAGTCTAGAGGAGATTGTTAATTTTAGACTAAATCTTATTCGAGGAGTAAATAAATTACCTATCACACAAACTGATGGACGATTTATTGAAAACTTACAAGAAGTTGCAATGTCATCAGGACCAATAGACTCTGAAATTAAATTCGTAAAAGAAACATCACCTGTCACAACTATAGACGGGCAGGCACCACCATTTGGCCCTATCGGCGAAATTAAAAAAGCAGTATTCTCTCCTACTTCAGCTAACAAATCTATTGAAAAAGTACACTATGACACTGATCTCAAAGCTACTGACGCTGTCATGAAACTTTTCAACAGCGGTATTAACATTACAACTATTCAAAAATGCTTTAGCATTGGTATGCTTGGAAAAAATCGAAAACTGGTTCCTACTAAATGGAGTATTACAGCCACCGATGATATAATATCTAAGAGAATTGTTACTGATCTTTTGGATTATGACATTTTAGATTCATTTAGTGTATTTACTTTTGCACATCTCGGTAACCATTTTTCGGTTATTCTTTTTCCACATAGATGGATCTTTGAGATGCAAGAAGCATGGTATGATGGAAGCACTATTGGTTTCGGAAGTGACCATGAGGATTCTAAAGGAATTAATCATCCACCAGAAATTGCCGGCGCCTACTTTGCAGCAAAGTTAGGAGTAGCTGAATTCCTTTCAAAAATAAAAAAACAATCTGGAGTTATTGTTTTTCGAGAGATTCGTCCTGAATATGCTGTTCCTGTTGGAGTATGGCAAGTACGTGAAGGAATAAGGCAAGCAATGAAATCTAAACCTTCGTATGTTGAAACTATTGAAGAGGCAATTGAATTAGCCACAAAATCAATGAGTATTAGTAAAAATGAGTGGTTAAATCATGGCACAATGCTAAAAATGATTAAGCAAAAATCAATATCAGATTTTTTTTAAAGATACTATTTATTGCTCAAACATTAAAAAAGACTATTGAAAAACACAAGTCTTATAATTGGAATTTTACTTGTCATATCACCAATATTATTTACGCTTGTAGCATATCCTGATACTTTTAGTCTGAGCTGGAATCAGGGAAGAGGTGGATTTCTATTTGCAATGGCATTTATTGTTGCAGAATTGGTTGGAATTAAATACATAATTCCAACAAAACGATTTTTTTATTGTATCCCATTAATAGGAATCACTATAGCGTTCTTTGCTGCACTACCATTTGGTCTACATGATTATATCATGAGTTTAGTAGATGTTTTTGGAGTTCTAGAATACTCTTGGGCATGGCTTTTTGATTTCACTGTAATTGCAATTTTTGTCACAGCCACACTTGCTATACTATTTGGGCGTAAATGGATTAGGATTGCACCTGCAGGTCCTATCTTCCTTTCAGGAAGTGCAATAATTCTAGCACTTGACGCGTTTTTTCCATACGACACATTAGGACCATTACAATACATCGTTCCATATTTTGTTCAGGCAAATGTTTGGGTTATTACAGCACTAGATCTTGGTGTTGCTACTGCACGTGATAATTTGATGTTTCTAAATGGAGATTTTGGCCCTTTTGCCATGCAAGTGTTTTGGCCATCTGCAGGTGTTCATAGTATCATTATCTATTCACTTGTTATGATGGCATTTCTCATCAAAATGAGAATTCCTAGAAATCGAAAGATAATGTATTTTGCAATAGGCATAGCGGGAACAGTGATTGTAAATCTGATTAGAATTTTCTCACTATCTGTATATGCATTAAAAGTTACAACCGATCCACATGCATGGGAAGAATTTCACTCTGTAGCTGGAGAAATTATGTTCCTCCCATGGCTATTCATATTCTTACTAGTTGTCACTGCAGTTGAGACTAAGAGATTAAAAAAACTTGAAGAATCAGAACAAAACGCTCAGAAATAGCTAGTTATGTCACTTTGACCTTCCACATCTGTTAATTCTGAAACTCTCAGACCAAGCCTTCTGATTAACAGTTCCTGATTTTCTAGTGCACCTATCAACAACTGCAAGGATACTTTTTCTAGTTCAGCGACGCTATTAGTTGGATTTTTTAGCATTCGTGATTTTGTTTTCGTAGTTAGATCCTCATTAACAAACTGAATCCCAACAGATCTAAACATTTTTTGTTTCCCAACTGATATCGTATTAACCTGTTTACATAGAATTTTCAAATTATCACTTAGAAATTCTAAATCCTTTGAATTTTCCTTCAGAGTAATTATTTTACTAAACTGAATTGTTGGGGCACGTAGTTTGACCAAATTATTATCAATTCCTCTTGCGCAATTGTAGATGTATGTACCAGTTTTTCTACCAAATTTTTTGTTTAGTTCAAATACGTCAAATTTAAGAATATCATCTATGATTCTGCAGTTCAGATCTGTAAAAACCGATTCTGTTTTCTTCCCAATACCTGGTATCTTTCTTAACTCCAAAGATCCTAAAAATTTCATAATCTCTGTTGGCTTGATAATGGTTAATCCATCTGGTTTTTTATAGTCAGATGCAATTTTTGAGATCAATTTATTCGGTGAAACACCAACTGAACATGTCATTTTGATCTTTTTTTGGATCTCATTTTTTAATTGTTGGGCAATATGACTAGCACGTTCAAAATCTGAATCGGTCCTGCTTGTAACGTCAAGATATGCTTCATCCCGTCCTACATACTCAAACACATCTGCAAAACTCTCAATGATACTCATTGCAGACGATGAAATGTCTGAATAATAATCAAAATCAGCAGAAAGAAAAACCGATTCTAGCCTATCTTTGAGTCTGTTCTTTGCAAACGCAATTGGAATGCCAGATTTTACACCAAATTTTCTTGCAGTATAATTAGCAGTTGCAACTGCACCACTGTCTCCACCCCTATCTGAAAATATACATACCACAACAGGTTTTCCCTTTAGATCTGGGTTACGATTCTCTTCGCATTGAGCATAAAAATAGTCAAAATCAACATGAAGGACAATTCTATTTTCCATGTTTAGTATTTAATTAGAAAATTAATTAGATTTCGGTCTTTTACTGTTACATTACATGGTAACGAAATCAAAATCTAAAACCTTAAGTAAAATAATTTCTTAGTAACAATGCAAAAGTAGAGTGACCTTGAATGGGGAGAGACAAGGAAACCACAACTACTTTTGATCCCTAGTCCTTTTTACTAGATTTAAAGCAGATCATTACTGCACTTCAATTATACTACAGAAAACATTTTTCAAGATATTTAAATTCTAGTTATATAAGTAGAACCTTAAAACTAATTAGTTTTAGATTATACAAAGAGGTATGTTGCTAAAATTAACTATCAAAGATATACTCAAGCAAAGAACATTTGCAATAATTGCTATCGTTTCAGGTCTTGTTTTGGGAATAATATATTACCTTCTTACATTTGAAATGGGATTTTCACACCTCATTTCAGATATTGAATTATTGGCAGTTCATATGTCAATATCCATACTATTAACCGGAATTGTAGCCATATTAGCTGGTATCAACATTGCATTGGTCGCATATAACATAAAAGCTCAGAGGAGTATGAATGTGAAAAAAAACGGTGTTACCACGTTTTTAGGTGGAACACTAACTGCTTTTACGCCTGGCTGCCCTGCCTGTACCACCTCACTGTCAGCACTTTTAGGGATTGTGGGCGGTCTTGCTATATTCCCACTTCACGGGTTAGAACTAAAGTTCATTTCAATTTCAGCATTGATTTTTTCAATTTGGTGGGCAATGAGAAGCATCAACAAGGCATCATGCTGTGAAATGAGAAAATAATAATTAATATCTAAATAACCATTATCCAACTAAAATCATGGCTGATGAAATTTCTGCAAATGACGACGGTGTCAAATTAAAACCGGAAATAATGGAAAAAGAGAAATTATACCATTGCATATTTAAAAACAAGATAATTTTAGCCTTCAAAGATCATGGAGACTTTCTTAATTGTTTTGAAATAGAGGAACCAGAAATTGTAAATAAGATTAAATCAATTGATGAGAAAAATATAGAAAGTGTTTTAGAAGAATATATTGATAAGGAGAAACTTAAAAAATAGTGTTCCAAATTAGTTGATAATCATGAACCAGAAACCAAATACCGATGCAGAAGATATTCTTTCTGAATTAGAAAACTCAGAAAAGAACGAATATGTAGAACCAACTCCTACAGAAGAACCAACTCCTACAGAAGAACCAACTCCTACAGAAGCACAAAATCCTACAGAAGAACCAAAACATACAGAAGA
>CAZMBA010000031.1:0-2786 GCA_964564665.1 uncultured Candidatus Nitrosopelagicus sp.
TCAATTTTTTTAATTACTCTTGCAGGATTTCCCACAGCAACACAATGATCTGGTATATCCTGAGTTACAACGCTACCCGCACCTATAATCGAATTTTCCCCAATTGTCACTCCGGCAATAATTATGCATCCCACACTAATGACAGCACCTTTTTTGATTACAACCGGCTTAACAGTTCGCGGATACCCATGATCTTTCAGAAATTGATTTGCTGTAGGATTAATGTGTGCAAAAATCATTGAATTTGAACTGATGGTAACATTATCCTCAATTGTGATCAGTTCCGGATGTAATAGATCAATCAACACATATGGAGAAATGTGGCAATTCTCTCCAATTTTCACTCCTCTACTTCTCTGGCAGTTTATTACCCAAGAAGGAAGTGGGGATGAATATGCCAGAGTATGGTAGAACCAGCTTTTGAAAAATTTCATTTTTATTTTTAATCGTCCAAAACTGCCTTCATATCCATAAAAATCCATTAATTCTTTTTCGTTTAACTTAAAATTGTCTGAATCAGACATTGCGATCTATAATCACTTGAGCATAGAGCGTTTAACTTTTCCGTATTCATTCTTAGGAATGCTATCCACGAATTCAATCTTAGATGGGATTTTGAATTTTTCAAGATTTTTCATACAGTGAGTTAAAATCACTAATTTACCCAAATCTGAATTCTCTGATTTTTTTACAACAAGTTTTATTGTTTGGCCAAAAACTTCATGGGGTATTCCAAAGGCTGCTGAATCTTCTACTCCTGGTATCTGCCTAACAACTTGCTCAATGTCATGGGGAATTATCTTTTCGCCTCCAACGTTTATGACTTCATCATTACGTCCTTTGAGAAAGAGATATCCGTTATCGTCAAGATAACCCACATCTCCAGTTCGTAACCACTCATCCTCTATACTCTTGTCAGCCTTTTCATCATTCCAGTATTTTTTTATTACATTTTTTCCTTTGACCAGAATTTCTCCAAACTCTGAGTCGCCTTTATGTTCATCATCAATTTTTATATTTACACCAGGTGCGGGTTTTCCAACTGATTCATGAAGGTTTGAATCTTCATTAAAGATCATAAAAGTCGAACGTGATGCCTCTGTAAGGCCATAATACGTAGCTAAATTACCACCCTTCAGAATACCTTTAATTTCTTTTACAGTGTTTTTTGGTATTGAAGTGCTATTGGTGATAATCAATCGCAATCCTTGAAGACAGTCATCTAAAATTTTTCTATCTAGCCTTAACAATTTAGTTAGTGTAGCAGGTACTGCAGCCAAAGACGTTGCATTATATTTTTTCACTGATTCTAAAATATTTTCTAAATTATCTGCATTTTTCAATAAAACTACTGTAGAGCCAGCAAAGATTGAAGTGTGTAGACAGCCCAAGCCAAACGAATGATAGAGTGGGAGAGGTATCACATCAACATCCGTTTCTGAATATCCTAAAACATCGATGATATTTTTTGTAGTAAATTCTACCATGTCATGTGAAACTGGAACGCCCTTGGGTTCCCCCGTTGTTCCAGACGTGTATATCAAATAAGCAATATCAGTTGGTGTATGTACTTTGAGACAGTCACGATTAACTAACCTTGCAGCTTCCTCTGCCAATTCAGAGATAGGTACTGGGGTTAAAGGAACAGTACTGCCAATATCAAAGAACCCTAATTTTTCAGTCATTTTCGAACAAAAAATCATGGCCGAGCCTGTTGATTTTACTTGATTTACAAGACTTGACTCAGAAATATTTGTAGGAGTCAAATGAACTGCCATACCAGAATTTATAATTCCTAGGTATGCAATAACAAAAGATGTTGAATTTTCAGATACTATACTTACAACTTTTGTGGTTGGCACGATAAATTTAGAAATATTTTCTGAAAATTTTTGTACCTCATCATACATCTCTTTGAAAGTGAGACTTCTTTCCTCATCAATGAATCCTATCTTTGTAGGATTTCTCTCCGCATTGTTCTTTAAACAATCAATGAGATTCATTTTAAATGTGAATTAATCCGTTCTACTAGTTCCCTTGCTGATTTTATCTCAATAGATTCTTCTAGTGAGAATTCGATACCAAACTTTGCTTCAGCAAAAGTGATTAAATTCAATTGAGCAAAAGAGTCCCAGTTGTCGTAATCTTTCTGCTCTTTTTCCCATCCAAAGTTATTTTCAGCCAAAGTTGGAAACACTTCAAAGAAAATTTCTTTCACCATTTTTTCTATCTCATCTTTATTGTACAATACACCTGCGAAAATCAATAGATAATAAATAAACCTTCTCGATATAGTTATTGTGCTTGAAAAAGTAGGAATAGGAATAGATATCATTGAGGTAAATCGATTCCAAGAGAAGCCGTTTGAGTCTAATGAAAATTTTTATAAAAAAATTTTCAATGATGATGAGATTAATTACTGCCTAAAGCAAAAGAATCCATACAGATCATTTTCGACAAAGTTTGCAATTAAGGAGTCGGTAATCAAATCCGTTAATAAGCAAATAGACCTTCTAGATATTCTAACAGATCATCTTAATTCAAAACCAATAGTTGAAATACGTAGAGAACCATCATACAATTTCTTAGTTTCTGTTAGTCACGAAAGCTCGCATGCTGTAGCTGTAGTAATATCTGAAATTCTCAGTGAATAAAAATTACAAATCAATACTAAGTATAGTTTAATTAATTATAATTTTGTTTTAAGAATAATTGAAGAAAGTATGTGTAATAGGCGCCAGTGGTTTATTGGGAAACAAGCTAACTCGTCTAATAGCCGATTATGA
>CAZMBA010000032.1:0-10477 GCA_964564665.1 uncultured Candidatus Nitrosopelagicus sp.
CCATCATTTGATAATGGCTCTACTGCCGCACTTGCTGCAAAGATGATATCAACAATAATTGCGATGAATAATGCTGAATAATCTTAGAGATTCGCTGAAACCTACACTAGAAAAAGTTGGGAAGACTTTCGCTGCAACTGGTCTTTCTCCAAATGTATTTACAGTAATAGGACTGATTTTTGCATTTGTATCATCAGTGGTTTATGGATTGGGTTATGAGTACTCATTAGCCATTGGTGGTGTTATTCTGCTGATATCAGGATTTTTTGATATAGTTGACGGTCAGGTTGCACGATATGCAAATAAGATATCCAAAAAAGGCGGATTTCTAGATTCAATATTTGACAAGATTGCAGAGGTTGCAATATTTTTTGGTATTTTGGTTGGAAATTATGCCGAGCCATATCTTGTATTTTTGGCAATTACATTATCACTGTTAGTAAGTTATACTCGTGCACTTGCTGACTCTGCTGGGATTAAAATGCAGGGAATAGGTATTGGCGAACGTGCAGAAAGACTTCTTGTTATCGCTATAGTGGGAATCATTGGATTTATGGAAATTGCCATAATAATAGTTATCATCATAGCAGCAATAACTTTGATACAGCGAGTTACAGTTCTAGCAAAAAATCGATAGTATTATCGTAGTTTGGTATGCTGTCGTCTTTGTGATGCGGATCTAATTTTTAGAACCTTGAAATGTATTGCACATGATATGCAATACCATTTTGTAATTTTTGGTGCAGCAATATATGCTCCTTGGGAACGTAATTCTTTTGCAAGCTGATGTTCCACTAAACTTAATCTGGAAGTAACTTTCTTTGCCTTATCTTTTGGCACTGTTGCAGCGCAGTTTACACATTGAATAAAACCAGAAGATCCTTTGCCGCCCTTTCTCCTTCCTCTACTTGCACGTTTTAGTGGCATGTTGAGTCAGTATTAAACTCGGTATATAAATGCGATATTGTTTTTTATGCATATTTTTGAAAATATTTTATTCTAGAAATTATACTCCATGATCATGAATGGGCTGTGCCATGTTTGCCTAAAATCGAATGTTGAGATAGATATTATCCATGGAAAACCAATATGCAAGCACTGTAAGAAAAATATGCAAAAAACTAAATCAACATAGTTTGTTGATAAATTATGAAGATTGGGGTTTATTCTCATTGCACAATTGATAGTATTGTATCTGGAGATTCAACATATGAAACTGCTGGGGGTCCAGCCTGTTATTGCTCTCTGACAGCACGAAATCAAAGATTTGATGTTAATCTAATCACCAAATATGGAAAAGATTTTCCTTTATCTCAGTTTTTAGAAAAAAACAAAATAAAAATGCAAGATCCTTTATCTTCCGAAAATACCACACGGTTTAAAATTGTCTTAAATGACTCTGATAGAGATCTGTTTATTGAAAATAAATGTGAGCAATTAGAGTTTGTTGATGAAGGTGCCGACGGCATTATAATTAGTCCTGTTTTTGATGAGATACCAGTTCAAACTTTTCAAAAAATAAAATCATCATCTGATTTTGTATTATTGGATCCACAAGGTTTCATCCGAACGCATGATATGAATAATAAAATCTCACTCAAGAATGCCGAGTTACCTCTAGATGGGATTGCGGCAATCAAAGTGAACCCTGAAGAACTTTTTGCACTAACAGGTTCTAATGATGATACTGGATTACTAAAATTACAAAAATTTGGTATTGAGAACGTTATTTTAACAAATAAACAAAAAATATCTTTACTGGTAAAGGATAAAATATATTCAATCAAGTTGCCAAATTTGGAACTCGTAGACACTACAGGCCTTGGGGATATTTTCTGTTCAACATTCTGTTGTACAATGTTGCGCGAAAATGATTTCTTATGGGCACTTTCATTTTCAGGCGGTGCTGTGCAGGCTGCACTTGAGACAAAGAGTTTTGGCATTGATAAAATTCCACAGAAGGGGGCTGTTGAAAATAACGGTTCATATTTCTATAATATGGTTGACTTCAGGCAGATCTAAAATATATGTAGTTTAGAAGATTGATTATTCATGCAAGTTGGTATATTCGGCAGCGGTTTAGCAGAATCATCACCGTCATATCTAAAGCAAATATTAGATGATTTTGGAATCAATCATTTTAATTTGAATTCAAAAACTAAATCCAAAAAAGCTGATTGTATTCTTGTTTTGGGCGGTGACAAAGGAGTACGAAATTATTTTCATAGGACATTTAACTCATCGATTCCTGTATTAGGAATTAACGAATCAGAATCTGACGGTTTTTTGGCTCAAGTAGATCTGAAACAATTTTCAACATATGCAAAGAGACTAAAAAAAATGGATTATCGTGTAGAAGATGTAACAAGACTTGGAGTAAAGATTGACGGAAAAAGTGTCTATCCTGTACTAAACGATGTTGCAGTATTTCCCTCAAAAAGTGCAATGTTGATGGAGCATATTTTACGCATTAACGGCGATGAAGTTTGGCATGATAGTAGTGACGGTATAATAATTTCTACACCAATTGGCTCATCGGCGTATTCAATGTCAGCTGGAGGCCCAGTAATATTTCAGGACTCGTCAGTATTTGGAATTATTTCTGTCAATTCATTAGATATTATTCGCAGACCATTGATCGTTTCAAATGACAGTGTAATTGAGATTGATGAGATTTCGGCTAGGTTATACTGTGAGGTTGTATTAGATGGACTCGATCGTTACAAAGTGAACAAAATGGTTGAAGCTACAAAATTTGTACCACCAGCAAAAATTATTCGGCTAACAAAGGACACAACAACAATCTCAGCACTTGCAAAAAAAGTCAAACTGGCAGAAGATCTTTTTAACATGCCACCAAGTTCTAAATTGCTATTGAAAATTCTAGAATATGAAGGCTCGATGACACAAAAAGAATTAGTCTCAAAAACACTACTTCCAGATAGAACCGTTAGATTGGCAATGAGTCATTTGTTGGAAAAAGGCTATGTAAAACGAAAGATCTCAATTAGAGATTCACGTCAAAGAATCTATGAGATTTCAAAATTAGAGTGATTTTAGCCAGAAGCAACTGTGAATGCCTTGAAAACCTTTTCTGGGAATCCAGGCCTACTATCAAATTCTGGATGATATTGAACGCCAATAAAGAACTTATGTGATGGAATTTCAAGTATTTCCATTCGTCTTCCATTATCACTTTCACCAGAAAAGATTAATCCGTTTTCATTAAACTGCTCAAGATAGTTTTTATTGAATTCATATCTGTGACGATGCCTCTTAGAAATTAAACTAGACTGATAAATTTCATGTGCATTTGTCTTTTCATTGATATCTATTTGGTTTGCACCAAGTCTGAGTGAACCACCCATATCTGTCACTCCATCTTGCTCTGGAAGTAAATCAATGATGGGGTGTTCAACGCCACTGTCAATTTCAGTAGAATTTGCATTTGACAAATTACAAACATTTCTTGCAAATGAAACTGCGGCAAGTTGAAAACCGAAACAAATACCCAAGTATGGAATGTTTTTCTCACGTGCAAAATTTGCCGTGTTAATTATTCCTTCAGAACCTCTTGTACCAAACCCACCAGGAACCAAAATTCCACCATAATCCCCAAGGCGTGCTAAATCACCGTTTAGAGTTTCTGAATCAATCCAATCGATTTCCACTGTTCGACCTATTGATGCGCCTGCATGCTTCAATGCTTGGTTTACACTAACATAACTATCAGCTAGTGTTACGTATTTCCCAACCATCGCAATTTTGATTGGGTCACCATTTGTATTCATTGAATTTACAATCTTATTCCATTCGTCCCAATTTTCTGATGCATTGACATATCCTACTCGCTCGAATTTCTTAAAAATAACATCGACTAACCCTTGCTCAAACAGAGTTTGTGGTACCATGAAGATTGATTTCACATCATGACATGAAAAAACATCTTTTACCGTAACATTTGTAAACATTGAAATTTTCTCTTTCGTTTTTTCTTGCAGTTGTGATGAACATCTAACACAAAGCAAATCAGGCTGTATACCAATTCTTCTTAGTTCTTGAACGCTATGTTGTGTTGGCTTTGTTTTTTGCTCTCCAACTACATCAAGTGATGGTGCAAGAGTAACATGTACAAAGATTACATTTTCTGGTCCTTCTTCAACCTTAATTTGCCTTAATGCCTCTAGGAATGGGAGACTCTCAATATCACCTACTGTGCCACCACACTCTACAATCAAAATATCTAGTCGTTCATCATTTGCAATAACTCTGATACGGTTTTTTATTTCATCTGTAATATGTGGAATAATCTGTACACATGCTCCAAGGTACTCTCCTTTTCTTTCGGCCTCTATTACGCTAGAATAAATTTGTGCAGTTGTTATGTTATGAGATTTTGGAATGTTTTGGTTAAGATATCGCTCGTAATTCCCTATGTCCATGTCACACTCACCCCCATCTTCAGTCACAAAGACTTCACCGTGTGCAATAGGATTCATGGTCCCAGCATCAAAATTCAAGTAAGGATCAATTTTTACACATGAAACTTTCTGGTTTGATAGTTGTAATAATTTTGAAATCGACGATGAGACTACTCCCTTACCTAAACCGGACATTACTCCGCCTGTGACAAAAATAAACTTCGTCTGCACATAATTGAAAGAATTATCCTATTTTTATTCTATTCGTTCTATACGGTCTGTTTTTTCAGTTTTTTAGTAAATGAGCAAATTTTGCTTTCTATCTGTGATCTAGGCGTGTTTTCCATTATTTTGATATTTGCACTACCAACAATTACTGCGTCTGCACCCACGGACACATATTTTTTCACATCTTTTTCATTCGATATTCCAAAACCAACACCAACTGGGACTGATTTTACAGAACGTTTTGTAGATTTCAGGGCATTAATGGTATATTGATGGATTTTTGTTTGAACACCTGTAGTTCCAAAAACTGCAACCATATAGAGAAATCCAGAAGTAGCTTTTGCAATTTTTGACAGTCTTTTCTTTTGTGTGTTTGGCGAAACAAGGAATATTGTATCCATTTTTTGCATTTTTGCTGCTGAAAGATAGCTCTTTGCTTCTTCTATTGCCATATCAGGTAAAATCAATCCATCAATGCCGGCATTTTTTGCATTTTTAATAAATTTTTGATATCCACGACTATACAAAATATTGGTGTATGTCATCAGTATGAGAGGAATGTTGGTTTCTCTTCTAATTTTTTTTACAAGTTTGAAAAATTTTTCAATTTTGATTCCATTATTCAATGATCCAGTACTTGCTTTTTGTATGGTTGGACCATCAGCTATCGGATCAGAGAATGGGAACCCAAGCTCAATAATATCAGCCCCACCTTTTACCAATCCTCTTACAGCTGATAATGTTGCATTCTCGGATGGATATCCCACCATAATGTAAGACACTAAGGCTTTTTCCTTTTTGGAATTTAATTCTCTAAATTTTTCTTTTATTCTTGACATTTTTTTTCATATACTCCTGTACTATTCCAATATCTTTGTCACCACGACCTGATAATGTAACAACAACAGATTCTGATTTTTTCATCTTCTTTGCAATTTTCATTGCATATGCAATTGCATGTGCAGATTCTAATGCTGGGATAATCCCCTCTGTCCTTGTAAGGATCAAAAATGCATCTATCACCTCGTCATCAGTAATCGCTTTGTATTTTACACGTTTTTCATCTTTAAGAAATGAATGCTCTGGACCAACACCTGGGTAATCTAATCCAGCTGAGATACTATGTGTCTCTTGAATTTGGCCCTGTGCATCTTGCATCAAATATGTCATCATTCCATGTAAAACGCCCTTTGTTCCAGCTGATAGGGGGGCTGAATGGTGTAGTGTGTTTAATCCTTTACCGCCAGCCTCAATTCCTATAATCTCAGCCTTAGAATCAATCAACGGATAAAATGTTCCTATTGCGTTAGAACCTCCGCCAACACATGCAATTACAGTGTCAGGGACTTTCTTCATTTGTTTTTTAATCTCATTTCCAATGACCGACTGAAAGTCTCTTACCATTAACGGATATGGATGTGGACCTACTGCGGAGCCTAGTAAATAGTACGTTGATTCCACATTTGTAATCCAGTCTCTCATTGCTTCATTAATAGCATCCTTTAGAGTCTGTGAACCAGATTTGACAGAATGAACTTTTGCACCTAACAATTCCATACGAAAAACATTCTGTTTTTGTCTTTCTGTATCTATGTATCCCATGTAAATCTCAGCCTTCAAACCAAGACATGCGCAAGCCATTGCAGTGGCCACTCCATGCTGTCCTGCACCAGTTTCTGCAATGATTCTTTTTTTACCCATTTTTTTTGCAAGCAGTGCTTGTCCAAGAGTATTGTTTATCTTATGTGCCCCACCGTGTAGGAGATCTTCTCTTTTTAGATAGATCTTTGCACCACCAATTTTTTCGGTCAAGTTTTTAGCTAGGTATAGTGGAGTTGGGCGTCCTGCATATTCTATAAGGAATTTACTCAACTCTTTTTTGAATACAGGATCGTTTCGAATCTTCAAGTAATTCTTTTCAAGCTCTTCAATTGCGGGAGCTAAAGTTTCTGGTATGTATTTACCACCAAAATCACCAAATCTGCCATCTTTTGGTATTCCTATTTTCATATTGCATTCACCAATTTTTGTACGGTTTGCTGTATTTCATCTGTTTGCATGATACTACTACCCACTAAATATGCGTCAGCACCACATTTATGAAGAAATCGAATGTCATCAGGACTTGAAATTCCACTTTCGGATATGACTAATTTTGTTTTTTCTGTGTTTTCTAGAATTTCTTTTGTCGCGTTAAGATCAACTTTTAGTGTATCCAGGTTACGATTGTTTATTCCTATAAGATCTGCATCAGTATTACAAGAATTTGAAAATTCTTCCTTTGTATGTGCCTCAATAAGCACTTTGAGACCTAAACCATGACCATAATCTATCAAATCATCAATATCGTTTACCATACCATTATCAAATATTGATTGAATTAGTAGAAAATAATCTGCACCGATTTTTTTTGCTGCGTCAATTTGCACCCTGTCTATTGTTATGTCCTTCATTAGCATTGGAACTTGCACCTCCTTTCTTACTTTCATAAACAATTCAGGTGAACCATCAAAGAGAAATGGTTGTGTCAGAACTGATAATGCGCTAGCACCACCGTCAATCATATGTTTTGCAATGGCAACTGGATCAGACATTTTCCGAATGTTTCCCAGTGCTGGCGATGAGAATTTAATTTCAGTTATTAAAGTAGCCTTGCTTGAGTTCATTATCTCATCTTCAAGATTTCTTGATGACGATTCCAACGATTCTGTTATCTCATAGATTCCCTGTTTGATAGCAGTCTGTGAATTTTTTACTAGTATCTCTAGAATATTCTCTATGATTTTTCAACCCCTTCTAGTTTTTCCATCCCATTGCAATGTTTGGCAAACTCTTTTAGTTTATCGAATGCCTTACCGCTTCTAATAGTTTGTAATGCAAGTTCCAAACCATCGCTAAAGCCATTAACCATTCCAGATACGACAAGCCCACCTGCTGCATTTAGCGCGGTTATTTCGGTCATTGTTCTGTTTGCATTGTTATTTAGCACGTTGACAAACGATTCTATTGCTTCCTGTTTTGTATTAATTTGGATATCAGAAATGATTCCTTTCTGCAAATTATATTCCTCTGGGTTTAATACAAATTCAGTTATTTCCCCTTCTTTCAATAAACAGATTTTGTTGTTTGACGTAGTTGACAGTTCATCCATTCCGTCAACTGATCTTACACTCATTATTGTCTTTGATTTTCTTTTTTGTAAAAGTTTTACAATTCGAGATAAAAATTCATCTGAGAAAACACCAATCATTTGGTTTTTTACTTGTGCAGGGCTGGTTAATGGTCCTAGGAGATTAAATGCAGTACGCGTACCAAGAATCTTTCTAGCACCTGCAACATTTTTCATTGCTGGGTGAAATTTTTGTGCAAACATGAATCCGATACCAAATTTTTCAATCATATTGGTTACTTGAGATGGTTCTGACCCTAAATCAAAGCCAAAATACTCGAAAATATCAGCGCTTCCTGATACGCCTGAAACTGAGCGGTTTCCATGCTTTGCGACATAACCACCTGCGGCGGCTACAACAAAGGATGCTGTAGTTGAAATATTGAAAGTTTTTAGCTTGTCACCACCGGTTCCACACATGTCAATGATGTCATTTTTACAATTTGGTTCAATGTGAACTGAAAATTGATTCATTTTTTCAAGCATTGCCAAAAGCTCGTCATCAGTTTCACCTTTTGAAGTCAGTCCTTGCAAAAATTCAGCGACAGTTTCATCTCTATGCTCGCCTTTAAGAATTTCATTCATTGCAGTTGTCATTTGATCAAAAGACATGTTTTGATTGCAATTCAGTGACGCTGTTAATTTATCAAGCATTCTTTACCCTCTCTATAAAATTTCCCAGAATTTTTGTACCCTCATCGGTCATTATTGACTCAGGATGAAATTGCACACCTTCAATCAAATATTTTTTATGTGTTACACCCATTACTTCGCCATCGTCTTCTGCAACTGCAGTGACTTTGAGTGAATCTGGAATTATTGTTTTATCACCAACCAAAGAATGATATCGTGTTGCTCTAAATGGATTTTTTATTCCGCTGAACATAGAATCATCATAATGTTTAATCTGGCTTGTTTTACCATGTCGAACATTTCCTGCATTAACAACTTTTCCACCAAAGCATGATATTATTCCTTGATGACCAAGACATACTCCTAGTATCGGTGTTGTTGGTCCAAGTTCTTGTATTACCTGCTTGCATACTCCAAAGTACCTTTTATCGTCAGGGGTTCCAGGACCTGGCGAAATAATTATAGCATCATAATTTCCATTTTTTATCTGCTCTACTGTAAGATGATCATTTCTGATAACATCTGATGTAACACCAAGTTCACCAAGCCTTTGAGCTATATTGTATACAAAAGAATCATAATTATCTATAATTAGAAATTTCATTCTGACGCCTCCTTCAGTGCAGTAATCATTGCATTTGCTTTGTGTTCTGTTTCATCCAGTTCATTTTTTGGAATGGAGTCAAAAACAATACCAGCACCTGCTTGGACAAATCCGGATTTTCCATCAGCAAAAATGCTTCTGATAGCTATAGCAAAATCACAGCATCCATTGAATGAGAAGTATCCTACAGCACCAGCATATGGACCTCTAGAATCAGGTTCCAACTCGTCTATTATTTCCATGGCTCTCACTTTAGGTGCACCAGAAACTGTTCCTGCAGGAAAAACTGCCCTGAACGCATCATACATATCAAATTTCTTACTTAGTTTGCCAATCACATGTGTAACCATATGCTGAACGTGACTGAATCTTTTCACTTCCATAAGCTCCTTCACACGAACAGTCCCATAATCACAGACTCTCCCAATGTCATTTCTGCCTAAATCAACAAGCATTGTATGCTCGGCTAATTCTTTTTCATCATTAATCAGCTCCTTCATCATCTCATCATTCTTTTCCTCATTTTCAGTAATTTTTCGTGTTCCCGCAATTGGAAACGTTTCAACCTGATCATTCGTGACACGAATTAACATCTCTGGGCTGGAACCAATTATCACCTTTTGATTCATTTTCAAGTGGTACAGATATGGAGATGGGTTAAGCGCACGTAATTTTTCATAGACTTTCAGGTAATCACCACTTGCCTCGAATGAAAACTTTCTAGACAGTACAACTTGAAAGATGTCACCATCATAGATGTATTTTTTTGCTTTTTCAACAATGTCTGTAAATTTCTCTTCGTTCATGTTACTTGAAATTTCAGAAATTGTAAACTTTTCAAAGCCTGGCTCTGAGCTTTTAATTTCGTCAACCCTGTTATTTTCATAGTAAAAGTAAAGAGATTTTTTTTGTCTATTATCAAACAGTATTCCATCCGTGTATATCCCAAATTCCATTATTGGTTCATCCGTTGGATGGCTTTTTGGAATATTCTCCCAAAGTCTTATTGCGTCATAGTTGATATTGCCAACGGCACCGCCAAGATATCTATATGTTTGATCAGATGTTTTTAGAACTAGTTCTTTGATTTTGTTTAATGGATCTGACGTTGTAATTGTTTCCAGACTTCCGTCTCTACTCTCGATTGTAACTCTATCATGGTAGCCTTTAACAATAAATTCAGGGTCAAATCCCATAATTGATGTTTCAGCTAACTCTTCCGGTCCAGTTAATGATTCGAACAGAAATGAGTGTGAGTAATTTCTAGAAATTCTATTGTAAATTTCAAATTGGTTTCCATCTAACGATAGAGAAATTATCTTAGGAGTGCTTGGCTGTCCAAAGACGGTCACCATTCATACCACATCTGAAAATGGTCATTATTTAAAGCTGATTAAGTTGTTAATCAAACAAAGTTGAGCG
>CAZMBA010000033.1:0-8645 GCA_964564665.1 uncultured Candidatus Nitrosopelagicus sp.
TCAACAATACTTACTGGGTATATCAAATGTGGTGTTGATCGTGATAGACCATTTCTTCCATGGACTGGCACTGAATTACCAATAAAAATAGAGCCTGACAGTTTTTCTTTGTTCTGTGAAGGAAAGAGCTGGACTGCTGGATTTCCGTCGGGCCATGCAGCGAGAGCAGCGATGTTTGCTTTTGTCCTAGCCTATGTATTATCGGAACGATTTCCACGTTGGTGTAATATAATCTGGTTGTATCCAATCTTAATTTGTTTTAGTAGAGTCTACGTCTTACAACATTATCCCTTGGATGTTATTGGTGGTGCAATACTAGGTATACTTATTGCTGGTATAGTAACTAACAAACTCAAGTTAAATCAATATTTCAGTTTAGGCAAAACCTAGTTTTTCTAAGACTTGCATACTTACGAAAACCACAGCATAATGCTCCTCATCCTCATGATAAGTCCAATATTTGACATTTCGATCTTGATCGGTTTGACGTAATGCAAATGTTACAGTAGTTGTTAATGTGTAACCCATCCTTTTGGCCTTTCTTTCATCGTCTTTTGGCATAATAGCCTTAAATCCTTTATCTTCACTAGTGAAACCGAACTTTACCATTTCATGTGCTGCATCAGTTGCATCTTTTTCATCTTTTAGATCAAAAGTTTTTGCTATAGGGATCTGAGAGGGATGAAAATCCATAATTATGATTTCCGTTATGATAAATAATATTTTTTCAAAATATGGTCAAAAATCTTTACAGAAGAGTCAAAACCTGACATTCACATCAATTTAAGGAAAGGGAAAAATGTGAGTTTTTCATGGGTACTCTAGTATCAACCGTAAAAAAACTTGCAAAACAAAAACAGGAAATAAGCAAAATTAGGCGATTAAGTGAAAGACAGTTCAAAAAGGCAAAGACTACCACTAGAAAGTATTCATCAACGCTATCTTCTTTAGAGAAAAGAGTGAATTCATCACGTACACAGATTGAAGATATTGGTCAAACACTAAACCAAAAAATTGCCCAACGTGAAAGCGTTCAAAGATTAATAAAAATAGCAAAAGAAAGACTAGATACCGAAACTCAAAATAAAGAACAGTTGGAAAGTGAGGTAGATTTTTCAAATACAGAAGAAGAAAAGCAAAGTACATTATCACGAATTAGGATCATAATTGGAGTTATCGATGAAACAAAAAATGAAATTAAACAGAGAAACTTGACGGAAAAAAAATTAACTCAAATTATAGATGATATTAGTGAGTCAAAATCCAAACTTTCGAATAAAATCAAAAAGAATTTAGAATCAAAACCTGAATTAGTAAATTTGGTAAAAAGCAGTAAAAACAAACTTGAAACCACGGCTAAAAAATATGTCTCTAGTAAATCACGTGAAGATTCGGCAAAAAATAAACTTGCAAAAGTCTCATCTGAGTTATCTGAACTGTTAAAGAAACGTGCAAAAGCTAAACCAAAGAGAGCAAAAGCTAAACCAAAGAGAGCAAAAGCTAAACCAAAGAGAGCAAAAGCTAAACCAAAGAAAAAAACTAGAAGATAATTAAACTATTTTTTAACCAGAAACTACTTCAAGCTTTCCGTATTTGCCTTTAGTTAGTTGCACTTCACCCTTGAATTCATTGGTGTAACCGTTTTCAATTTTTATCTCATCACCATCTTTGATGTTTTTTGCATCATCTGCCCAAAGCGTGAGTTTGATTTCACCAGAGTCATCAACAAGAAATGCATTTGCAACGTCAACAGTTCCACCAGCTTTTGTATTTACAGTGCGAACTTCCTCTTTACGCTCAACCTTTCCTTGCACATTAATCCCTGATCTCATATTTAGTGCTTCACTAATTGTTGCCATAATGTAAAAATCGTTAAAATGATTATAAACTTTGTTTTTTAGATTTTTTTTTGAATATCATAAAGATTTTTACACTATATTTCTTTGATAATAAAAAAATTTCCTAGGATAAGTTATATGCTAAATTTTTAAAATTAATTCTATTGGAGGGGTATCGAAGCCCGGTCAACCGAGAAGGACTCAAGATCTAGTATAAGATATCCTTTCTCTTAGGAGTTCGTGGGTTCAAATCCCACCCCCTCCATTTAATAAAATCATCTAATTTTGAATCAGATAGTTAATGTCTTGACGGAAGAAACTTTGTGCGTGGTTAGCTGTTCATGTAATTCTGCATGTTCAGAATCTTTGAAGATTAAATTACATCTAAAACATTTCCATGATTTACCTGGCACAGGAAAAAGATAACATTTTTCGATTTAAGTATTTTGTATCTTTTATTCATTTTTCTTATATGATTAAAAAAGGATTTAGATGCTAAGATAATTAAATTTCTTTATGTCAGACGTGTTTGAAATAATTAGTGAATATTCCTACATAGGCATATTTCTATTACTGGTGGCAGTAAATGCAGCACCATTACTAATGCCACCAACTTGGATCATATTAGCTACATTCTCTGTAATAGATCCTTTACTTGATCCATTAATTTTAGCTCTAGTTGGCGCAACTGGCGCCACCATTGGAAGATTTTTCTTGAAAACCATCAGTGGTTCATTTAGAAAGTTTGTAAGTGGAAAACAGAAATCGAATCTAGAATCTATTGGTAAGTTCCTAAGCATAAAAAAATTTGGTTATATACTCACATCATTTCTCTTTGCAGCAACGCCGTTACCAAGTAATATGCTATTTGTAACCTATGGATTACTCAATGCAAAAAGTTTTGGTTTGTATGCAGGTTTTTGGTTAGGTCGTGTCATCTCATACTATATTATGATAACAATAAGCACTGTTGTTCTTACACCATTTATTGAACTGTTTGAAGAGAGATACATAGGAATTATTATAGCAGATATCTTAGGAATTGGTACAGTAGTATTTTTTACTTGCATTAATTGGAATCTCTTATTGACAAAAAGAAAATTTGAGTTGAATAGACCAAAGTTGTGGAAGTTTTGAATGAGTTAGAATATATTAAAAAGTATGTAAAAAAAATTTACATAAAAAATGATCCAGCGCATGATTTTGCACACATAATGAGAGTCTATAAAAACGCAGAAGAAATATGTAAAAAGGAAGAATCTAACAGGAAATTAGTTTTAGTATCAGTATTACTACATGACATAGTTAAAAAAACACAATCAGATAGACGAACTAGATCTTCTGCTGATCTTAGTGCAGAAAAAGCTAGATTAATTCTTAGAAAATTAAAATTTTCAGATAATGATATCGCAATTGTATCTGAAGCAATAAAAAATCATAGTTTTACTAAAGGTAAAATTTCTACAAGTATCGAAGGAAGGATCTTGCAAGATGCAGATAGATTAGATGCTATAGGCGCTATAGGAATAGCCAGAGTTTTTTCTGTCAGTGGAGCTAAAAATAGGGAATTTTATGAGCCAAATGATCCTTTTTCAAAAACGAGAAAGCCTAACGATAAAAAATGGGCATTAGATCATTTTTTTAAAAAATTACTAGTACTTGAAAATACTATGAATACAAAAACAGGAAAAATTGAAGCCAAAAAACGAACTAAAGTTTTGAAGAATTATTTAGCCAGATTGAAAGAAGAGATCTAACCATAGTCAATATATCTTTGAAATCTTTTTTCAATTTCCTTATTTTCTCCTAATCTAATCGCCTCTATTTCATTTTTCAATCTATTTTCTATGTATGAATTAATTTCATTAAGTGATTCATCAGTCTTTAGAGAATCAAATAATGGCTTTATAGTTAAGAAAAATTCTATAACCTTTTCTCTAAATTCTGTCTTTGTAGGATTTTTTACTCCTTTCATCCTGAACCATACCATAGTCCAGCTGCCACCTATAACATGCGGTAAAAGATCTAACGCACGTTCAATCTCAAATCTTTGGTCTTCTCTCATGTTGGAATCTATAGGTTTGGCGCAACTGATTTAGCAAAATATGTTACAATCATATCTGCACCTGCACGTTTAATAGAGTAAAGTATTTCTTTTGTCATTGCTTCTTCATCTATCCATCCTTGCATTGCAGCACCTTTTACCAATGCATATTCACCAGATACACTATAAGCAGAGACTGGTACGTTGAACCTTCTCTTAGTTTCTGAAATTAAGTCAAGATATGTTAGTGCAGGTTTAATCATTACAATATCAACACCTTCGTTAATATCGGTTTCAACTTCTCGCATAGCTTCTCTTGGATTTGTAAATGGGACTTGGTAAGTTCGCCTGTCACTAAATTTTGGCGCACATTCCGCCGCATCTCTAAATGGTGAATAGAAATTTGATCTATGTTTAGCAGAGTGAGACATTATGGCAACATCAGAAAATCCTGCATCATCTAGACTACTTCTAATTGCTGCTACCTGCCCATCCATCATTGCCGATGGTGATACAACATCCACCCCAGCTTTTGCTTGGCTAACTGCAATCTTTGATAATGTAGCAATACTAGAGTCATTATCTATGATTTCATCTTTTACCAAACCACAATGCCCAGATGAGGTATATTGGCAAAGACAAACATCTGCCATAACTACAATTTTATCACCAAAATTTTTCCTTATTTCTGAAATGGCTTTCTGTACAATGCCATGATCAACATATGCGGAAGTTCCTTCATCATCCTTGTTCTGTGGAATGCCAAAAAGCATTACAGCAGGAATGCCTAATTCTGCTATTGCATCCACTTCATTCACAATATCAGATAACGGCATTCTTTCTATCGCTGGCATGGACTGAATTTGTTTTTTAGTCTGAATCCCTTCTTCAACAAATACTGGGCATATCAAATCACTTGGGGATAATGAAACTTCTTGGACAAGATCTCTTATTTTTTCAGTTCTTCTTAGTCGTCTAAGCCTTCTAATAGGGAAATTAGACATACTCTATAATCACTTTGATAGAATATAATTCCTAAGCAGGGATAGTTTCTTCAATCTCAAATTCATGTTCAACAAAATACTCTACTCTGGTCTTTTTGAATTCTCTAGAACTAAAGAGAATTTTATACTCTTGAACGTCAATCTGTCTTTGAATGTCTTTTGCCATTTGCTTCGCTTCACCAAATGATTTACAATGAATCATTGAAAACACATTATATGGCCAATCAGGATAAACCGGTCTCTCATAGCAATGACTAACTTGCGGAAATGCTCCTAGTTTATCACCGACGTCCTTAATTCTTCCTTCTGGAACTTTCCAAACAATCATTCCAATAGCTGTAAATCCTGCTTCTCTATGTCTAAGTATTGCTGCAAATCTTCTCATGACTCCAATATCTTCAAAAGCATGTAATTTTTTGAACACATCCTCTTCTTTTACTCCTAAACTTTGTGCAGCTTTTAGAAATGGACGATCTACTATCTCAATATCTTTTTGTAATTGTCTAATGAATTCTTTATCTTCTTCTGTTGGAACAAATTTTACATCAATTATTTTTTTCTTTTCTTCTGATGGTTTAATCTCATGTTTTTTTTCATCAACCATATCTAATTTAACACCAATCTTAAACAGTTGTAGCGTTGGAAGCATTCTCACTTTTTTAATTCCATCTAATTTAGCGAATTTTTTTAATTCATTTTTTAAATTAGAGCCAGGTGGTACCGCTAATGTAAACCAAAGATTAAACTGATGCTCCCTTTCATAGTTATGACTTACTCCAGGATGTTTGTTGATTTGATATGCCACACTTTCTAGTTTCTCAGAGTCAATTTCCATTGCAACGAGTGAGCTTGTATACCCAAGTTTCCTTGTATCAAAAATTGCGCTTAATTGTCTCAAAACACCAATATGCTTTAGCTTACGTAATCGTGATTTGACTTCATCAGGCGTAATACCAAATTGTTCAGCAATAACATCAAATGGTTTGATTACTAGTGGGAATTCCCATTGAATCACATTAAGAATCTCACTGTCTAGTTTATCCATCTCAGAATTCAATATTCGAGATCATTAGCATCAGTTAAAAAATGTAACGAGTATTCTTGAATGTATAAATATAATCTAATGTGTCGCTGATCGTTGATTGTTGATCTTCACCTAAAAGGTGATCAGGTAATTGTAGTAGGTTCTGGGAATGAAGGCGTAAAAAAGATAAATTCGCTTTTGACACAAGACTGTAAAATTCTAGTCATTAGTGAAACATCAAATTCCCAAATTGAGAAATTTGTAAAAAACGGACTAATTCAATTCAAAAAAGTCAAACTAAAAGACGCAAGTTTTCTCTCAAAGTACAAGCCATATCTGGTAATGGCTACTACTAATGATAAAATGCTAAATAGAAAAATTGTAGAAAAGGCTAGAAAAATGAAATCGTATGCATATGCATCTGATGATCCTGAGATAAGTGACTTTTCTCATCCCTCAGTAATCAATGTAAAAAATACTGTTCAAATAGCCATTTCAACTGGCGGAAGCAGTCCTGCTATGGCAAAAAAGATCAAGACAAAGGCAGAAAGTTTTTTTCAAAAAAATATTAGCAAATATGATATTAACCAAATTAAACTTCAAAAATTTGCTAGAAGTTTGGCAAAGCAAAAACTCTCAACACCGTTAGATCGAAAGAAGTTCCTATATTCAATTATGAATGACAAACACGTTAAAGAGTTATTAAAAGACGGAAAATACAAAACTGCAGAGACAAAAGTAAAAAAAATGTTGAGATGATGGATATGAAACAAAATATTATTAACGCACGAGTGACATTCCGAAAATCACCAATCCACGTTTTAGAAAGATTTTCTTTTTCTGACGTTGATGAGGCATACTCATCATTCAAAAAACATGCCGAATTAAAGGAATGTGTAATTTTGCAGACATGTAATAGAATTGAGATTTTTGCAACAGGTAACGAAACAGATTTTGACCAGATAAAAAAGACGTGGGCGTCAATTGCTGGATTAGAAGAAAATTCATTTAAGGATAATTGTGAAGTAAGCGTGAACATCGATGTTTATGATCATCTTTTGAAATTAACATCTGGATTAGATTCTATGGTCATAGGTGAAGAACAGATTTTGGGACAGATTAAAAATTCAATTACATTTGCCAGGAATGCAAAAACATCTGGCGAGCATCTAAATACGCTTTTTGATAAAGCCATTAGAGTAGGGACACGTGTAAGAAATACTACTGGCATCAGTAAGGGTAGTGTATCTGTTGGTTCTATGGCAGTAAAGCTCGCAGAAGAGAATGTCGATGATATGAAGTTAAAGCAAATTCTTCTAATTGGAACTGGTGAGGCAGCAGCACTTGTTGCAAAATCATTAAAAAAACGTGGGTATGAATTCTCAATATCTAGTAGAACACTCGAACGCTCAACTTCATTTTCAAAAACTGTAGGTGGAAATCCGATTGATTTTAATGAAATATTAAGTGATTTTGGAAAATATGATATTGTATTTGTGGCAACAACTGCACCATATTTCCTAGTAACACATGAGAGAATCAAGGAGGCGCTAAATCAAAAAAATCACGGAATTATGATCCTCGACCTTTCTAATCCACGTACAGTAGATGAGAAAGTTGCTGAACTAAGCGGTATCAAATTAATGAATATTGATCAGATATCTGAGATAGTTGAAAAGAATATGCGTAGTAGAATAGGTCAGAAAAATTCTGCAGAAGAAATAATTAAAGAAGAATTACCAGTATTAGAGGCATCAATGAAAAGATTAGAAGCGGAACCTGTTGTAAAAGATGTTTTTAAGAATATTGATTCATTGAGAATTAAAGAACTTCAGAAAGCATTAAACATGTTAGGTGAGCTAGATGATGATAAAAAGAAGATAATTGATGATCTTTCAAAGGCTATTGTTGAGAGTATAGTTACTACACCAATGAATAATTTGCGAAAACACACCGAACAAGGAAACACTGATCTATTAGGCGCTGTTGAAAAATTATTTGAGTATAAGAAAGATAATTAGTTTAGAATTCAGTGATCAAATCGCATCTCATTTGATTTCTGCCTAAAGCCAATTTTTTCATAAAATGGTATTAGCTTATCTTCACAGTTAAGGATGGTTTTGTAGCATTTTCTTTCATTCGCAACATCTAGTAATGATAGAACTAATTTCATTCCGATTCCTTGTCCCTCACATTCTTTTTTTACAACAACATCCTCTATATGACCTACAAATCCGCCCTCATGAATGAATTTCTGCTCAATTAATAATGTTGTAGAACCAACAATTTTCCCATCAAGTTCTGCAACATGAACTATATGATTCTCATTTTCTAAAATTCGTTTCATAATACTTTTTGCAGAATTATGTTCTAAATTACTAGCCTGCTTAAGGTTATCAAGTGATTCCAAAAAACCATTTTCTAGATCGGATTCGATTATTTTTCTAATTATTAGTTCCGACATTCAGATTTTACCTATTTTTGTATTCGTCATTTGCTTTTTCATAAGTTTCTTTATCACCAATATCGATAAATCCTTTTTTGGAAACCACACTAGTGACTTTTTTTTTCTTTGCAAGTATTTTTCTTATAGTATCATCCATTCCATATGGTTTATTTTTTGGAATTATTTGAAGTAATTCTGATTCCATTACGTAGCATCCGATGTTTATTTTTGCACTATTCTTTGGTTTTTCTTTCCATGAATTCACTCTTCCAACTTTTGTTGTGTCAAT
>CAZMBA010000034.1:0-3640 GCA_964564665.1 uncultured Candidatus Nitrosopelagicus sp.
CACTACTTAACTTTTAACTTAAAATATTAAGCATTACTTAATATTTTACGTATAAAAATTAATAAAATATCGACTTCTTTTTATTAAGATTTGATTAGTTAAGATTATGGGATATGACTTTGTAATTTCTAAACTAGATATTCGTGAAAGTTTTTTCTTAGGTAAAGTCCTTCTTGATAATAATGAATATACTGTGAACATTCAAACTATAAGACGAGAGAAGGTACTGAAACTTCCATTTGGAATGGTTTTAAAAAATCAAAAAGCTCTAGTTAGAATGTCAGGACCAGGTGGTGTTATGATTGAGGATATTCTGCCATACAAAGGTGAATCAGAATGGGTGGAAGTTGATTCAGATTTGATCACGTTTTATGCAGCTGACCATCAGGATCAATTTGATAAACTCGAAATCATTGATGATTTCTCACAAGTTTAGAAAAGACTTTAAGGCAAACTAGATGAGTTTAGCCATGATTTGGCCTGGAATGGGTGATCCTACAAAGCGTAAGAAAACGCTAAAGTTTCTAGCCATAACTGCAATGATTGCAATTGCGGTAGGAGTTAGTAGTAGTTTAATTCAAGGTCAATTAAGCCAAAACGATCCACTCAAAGTCTGCATTAATGACCGAGAAACCAAATTTATCATTCAGGCAACTTTGGAACTTTATGTAGACGAAAACAAGGCGGATATTCCTGCCAATATTGGATTTGAAGATGGCTGTCAAAAGTCACTCTACACTTTGACTAGTGATGGTACAATCTATGCAGAATGGACCGAAGAATATCCATTTGAGATTGGGCACTTTCTATGGTCATGGGACTTTCCAATTAAGGACATGGTACTTGATAAATCCAAAATTATAGTTAACGGAAAAGAATCACCCCACTTCATAAACGAGCTTCTTGTTGATGGGTATAGTTACAGGGCAGAATTTACATCAAAAGATTATGATGATTCCAAAGATGCGGACTTTATGCCACCAGATCTATAATACAAAAATCAGATGTTACTAAAATAGAAAAGAAGGAAAGATTGAAGGTTTACCAGTATTTTCCATTATCTGGAATTAGACCGATGCCCTCATTCTCAAAGTGCTTGTCGAGTTCATCAACCCATCTTTCACGGTTGTCTTTGTATCCCCATCCATGAATACGTACCCAGTACGCAATCAAAGCAAGTAGGAATATCGTGAACATAATTGTTCCAAAGATGTATACCATTACATCGAAGAATAGTGGGTCATAGTTTGGACCAAGTTGTCCAGTAACACTAGACAATATACTCAAGATTGTTCCGAATACAGGAATCATCATAGAAACGAGCCTACGAGGTCGATATAAACATTTTTCTCACTAGTAAAGGTATTGGGATCAGAAATACTAGGAATTATGAATAAAATAGGAAATAGGGAGGGTTTTATCCTCTTCCTTGAGCAGCGTATTTACCAGATCTTCCTCTGAAGAAGAATGCTCCGGCGATGCCACCAAAGATGGCTGCTGCAATTGCAGATGCACCAATGACACCGTCAGCTGCTAGATATGGAGTACCAGAACCAGCTGCTGGGTTATCTGATGCATATTGAACTTTAGCTGCTGCAAGTTCCAGTGTATCTTCAAGTGACATTGAAGGATGGCCACCATCTTGGTTACCTGCTCCACCAGATCCCATATACTGGGCAAATGCTGGAGTAACACCCATTGAAATTGCGACTGCAAAAACTGCGCCTAATGCTAGTGATTTGTTCATTTGTATCTGTTCAAATGTGACTATCGTTATTATTTAACTTTTTTCAAATTATTATCAAGATACATTTAATTCCGTACCTAAATAGCCATCAATAATGGGAAGGCTTCATACACACAATCATGGAAAATCTCATTCGATTAGACCGATCGAGTTGAAAAAGCCAGATTGGATCAAGATGGAACCTAAAGAGATCGAAGAACTGATTATCAAATATGCCAAAGATGGAATGACATCTAGCCAGATTGGGATAAAATTAAGAGACCAACATGCAATACCACTTGTAAAGCCAATTATTAACAAAAGAATTTCCGAAGTACTAACCGAAAATAAACTGACTCCTGATATTCCTGAAGACTTGAACAATATAGTTCAAAAGGCAATAAATCTACAAAAACACCTAAAAGAAAACAAAAGTGATAATAGAAATATCAGATCGCTAGAACTCATAGAAGCCAAAGTCCACAGACTTTCAACACATTATAAGAATAAGGGAATTCTTCCAAAAAAATGGAAATATAAATCTGTAGTAGCTCAACTTGAGTAATGGATAAAAATTTACAAGAATCACTTTCGTATTTTTCTGATAAAGTCTCTGATGCAGTAAAGGCAAGAAAGAAAATTTTAGTGACTACTCACATTGATTGTGATGGGATTACATCTGGTAGTATCATCTCGAAGGCCCTAATCAGAGAGGGTGCTAGTTGCACAGTTAGAACAACAAATGAATTTAGTCATAATCTTATTGATTCTCTTCAAAAAGAGACACATGATTTGCATGTGATAACTGATCTTGGTGGAGGTTTCGCTAAAGATCTTGATCAGAAAATTGGTGATAACTGGATTGTTTTAGATCATCATCAAATACCTGATGATGAGATGGACAATCAAAAAGTAATCAATGCATGGAAATTTGGCATTGATGGCGGTGTTGAGATTTGTGCTGGTGGTATGGCATATCTAGCTGCCACATCACTAAAAAAAGAAAACAGAGATCTATCTGGAATAGCAGTAGTATCTGCACTTGGAGACAGACAGGATCAGGGAGACAAGAAATCATTCACAGGTAAAAATTCTGAAATTGTCAAAACTGCAAATGAACTTGGTTTAGTTGATATTGATTTGGATTTGCTTTTAGTTGGACGCGAGACAAGACCACTAATTGACGCATTAGCATTTACATCACAGCCTTTTATCGAAGGTTTAACCTGGAATAGAGATGCATGCCTGGCTGTACTTAATTCTACAGGAATCAACCTCAAGGATGGTGCAAGATGGAGAGTCACTGCAGACTTGGATCAGGATGAAAAACGCCAAATTATTGAAAGTATTAGTCAATTTTCACAGGGGGAGAAAGCCACACAGATCATGAATGACTTGATTGGGTATACATACACATTTCCAAGAGAAGACAAACGCAGTTTTCTTAGAGACTGTAGGGAATTCTCAACTATGCTTAACTCATGTGGACGAATTAGCAAGGCTGGAGTAGGAATTTCAATTTGCATGGGTGATAGAAACAAAATGCTACGAGAAGGGGAAAAAATCCTTGGTGAGTATAGATCCTTGATTCGAGATTATATGAAAGCAATAGGAAACGAAAGATGGCGAACAGATACAAGTCAAGATTACGTTATGGTAAATGCTGAAGGATTAGTTCCTGAGACAATGACTGGAACAATTTCTTCTCTTATTGCTGGTTCACCAAAAAATATTGGTAAGATTGTTATTTTGAGAACTGATGGATCGGAAGGAACAGTGAAATTTTCTTCTAGAAAATCAAATAGTTGCAAATTGGACGTGAATCTTAGTCAACTAATGAAAAACGGAGCAGAAAGGTTTGATGGTATTGGTGGAGGCCATGATGCCGCTGCAGGAGCAAAAATAACTAGAGAC
>CAZMBA010000035.1:0-6047 GCA_964564665.1 uncultured Candidatus Nitrosopelagicus sp.
GACAAACAGTGAAAATGTTCTTGTTGTACCAGGAGCAAGATTTGGTGTATTCTTAGCATTTTCAACACTACTTAATCATGGTGATGAGGTAATCATAATTGAACCATCATGGCCTGCATACAGACAATGTGCAATTAATGCCGGTGTAAAAATTCGTTCAATTAAGACGACATTAGAAAATAGATGGGAGCCATCATTAGAACAAATCAATGCGTCTCTAAATAATAATACAAGGATGATCGTCTTAAACTACCCAAATAACCCAACAGGTAAAATCTTATCAAAAGAATTACAGGATTCGATAGTTGATATAGCAAAAAATAATGATCTGTATATTTTGAGTGATGAGATTTATAGTAATTATTCTAATAAGAACTGGAAAAGTGTGTTAACGTATGAGTATGAAAAATCAATAGTAACACAGTCATTTTCAAAATCCCATTCTATGACAGGTTATAGGATTGGATATGTAATTAGTTCAGATAAGATTGTTGAAGAAATGGCAAAACTTCAGGCTCTGTGTTTGACAAATGTATCAGAGCCAATTCAATATCTAGCCATGAATTCAATAGATGAGGATGTTAGTGATAATGTCAAAATCATGAAGGAACGTCTAGAAGTTTTATCGAATCTGGCTAAAGAAATGGATTTGGAATTTGAAGTTCCGGATGGCGCAATGTACATTTTTGCACGAACAAAAACTGAAATAGATACAATGGAGTTGGCAGAAAGACTACTTGATCATGGATTAGCAATTGCACCAGGGAATGCATTTGGTGACTACAAACATTTTTTTAGAATCTCTGCATGTGTTGAAAAAGAAAAAATCATCCAAGGCATGGACATATTAAAAGCAAGCATTAATGACTAGTATGCCAAAAACAATAGCTGTTATTGGGGCTGGAGGACAAATGGGTAAATGGTTTTCCAGTTACTTTGAAAAAAACGGCTTTGAAGTTACAGGTTTTGATCCGGATAATCCAATTTTAAAAAGTATCAAAAAAGCTGAGTCGTTAATCGGTGCAATTTTGAATGTTGATTATGTATTATTATCAACTCCAACAAAAAAAACCCCAGAAATAATTCGACTTATCGCAAAGGAAATGAAACGTAATTCTTTCTTGATAGACATAACATCACAAAAATCAAAGACATCCACTGCATTAGGAAAAGTTCCAGCGAAAGTAACACCGATTTGTATTCATCCTATGTTTGGACCAGGAGCTAAAGGACTTAAAAACCAAAATATAATTTCAGTTCCAATTAAGGATGGAAAAATGGAACTAAATGTTGCAAAAAATCTATTTCCAGATGCAAATTTCGTAACTATCGATTCAAATGAGCATGATAAAAAAATTGCACTTATTCTAGGACTTACACATTTGATCAATATAGCATTTGCAAATATCCTAGCTAAAGATGATAAAATATTACTTACTGAAAAAATGGCTGGCACCACATTTAAGGCACAAAAAATTATTGCGGAGAGTATTCTGACTGAATCGCCAGAGTTAATTGAAACAATAATTTCAAATCCTGAAATTCGTAGAGTTGCAGAAGAATTTTGGAAAGATGTTGGTAGATTATTAACTTCTGCCCAAGAAGGAAAAGGTGATCAGATTGTTTCATATATTAATTCAAACAAAGAAAAACTTTCAGAAAATGTTGACCTGGAGAAATCCTATAAAAAATTAACAAAGATGGTTAATACAATAGAAAAATAAAATGAGGCAAACTAGGATTGTGACATCATTTCTTAGTTTTAATAATAAAATTCTCATTCTAAAGCGCAGTGAAAAAGTCAAAAGTATGAAAGGTTTGTGGGCAGGAATAAGTGGTATTATTGAGAATAATGAACTACCAGTTAATCGTGCGAAAATAGAAATTTTTGAGGAAGTAGGAATCACTGCAGAGCATGTTAAATTAGTCAAATCAAGTAATGAGCTGATTATCGAATCCCCACAGTATAAAAATCACCAGTGGGTAATTTTTCCTTTCTTATTCCAAACTGACAAGGATGATATCAAACTAAACTGGGAAAATTCTGAATTTCAATGGATCAGTATAGAGAAGCTAAAAGAATTCAATACAGTGCCAAGTTTAGAAAAAGTGTTATTCAGCTTGCTGTAGTTCAGTATTTTTTTCATATTTTCTTTGCTGTGGAAGCATCAGATAGACACATGCACCTCCACACATTGTACATGGTACATTATTTCCTGGGTGCTGACCTGTTCGTCCATGAATCTTAGCAGCCTTTTCAGGATCTATTGACAATGCCAGTTGTTTTTCCCAATCCAGTGTTCTTCTAGCTTCAGTCATTTTCATGTCCCATTTTATTGCCTTCTCTCTAAGTTTGACTAAATCTCCGGCATGTGCAGCAATCCTGTATGCAATCAAACCCTCCTTTACTTCATCAGCATTAGGTAGTGCAAGATGCTCAGATGGTGTAAGATAACAAAGTAAATCAACTCCTTCACTGGCAGAAACTGCCGCACCAATTGCACTAGCAATATGATCATGGCCAGATGCTACATCAGTCACAAGTGGACCCAGAACATAATATGGAACATCACCAATAAGTGACTTGGCAAGTCTAACATTGGCTGCAACTTCATTGAGTGGGACATGACCTGGTCCTTCAATCATAACTTGGACATCTTTTTCGTTTGCCCGTTTTGCTAATCTCGAAATATTGATCATCTCCTGAACCTGAAGCTCATCATGTGAATCTAAGATTGAACCTGGTCGTAGGGCGTCGCCTAAACTAAATGTTACATCATATTTTTGTGCTAATTCAATCATATAGTCATAATGAGTGATGTATGGATTTTCCTTATCATATTTTAGCATCCATGCAGCGGTGATAGTTCCACCCTTGCTAACAACTCCTGCATATCTCTCAACTTTCAAAATACGCTTTGCAATTTCTTTTGTTATTCCAGAATGAATTGTGGTATAATCAACCCCATCTTTTATATTATTTTCAAATGCGTTAAGATAGTCATCTTCTGTGATGTCTAATGGATTCTTGTGTTTTTCAACACCAAAATTATATGCCTCGTAAATAGGAACTGTTCCAAATGTTATTGGTGCTGCATCCAACAAAGATCGTCTTATGCTGCCTACATCTCCACCATCACTTAGATCCATTATAGTGTCAGCATGATACTTTACAGCTACTTTGGCTTTTTCAATTTCTTCATCTACATTGACGTTTAATGTTGAACTTCCGATGTTAACATTAACTTTGGTTTTCATGCCTTTTCCAATACCAACGTTATGAATCTTTTGTGGTCTGACGTTATTGCTTGGTATTATAATAGAGCCACTAGCAATTTTTGGCACAAGCCAATCCAATGTAACATCTTCATCTCTTGCGACTTGTTTCATTTCATCAGTTGCAACACCACGCCGTGCTGATGTCATTTGGGTTGCCATAATGGTAATAGTCCTTCTGGTAAATTTAAACAGTCGTTTAGCATCCGATCATTATGAATATTCTAACTATTGGCGGCTCAGACCCATCGTCTGGGGCTGGTATACAAAGTGATATCATTACTTTTTCGAATTTTAATGTATATGGATTGACTGCCATAACTGCAGTCACTAGTCAGAACACAAAAAAAGTTTTGAATATTGAACCTGTCTCTAAAAAAAGTTTAAAATCACAACTAGACTCAGTTTTAACGGATTTTCATATAGATGCAGTAAAAATTGGTATGGTTTACAATTCAGATTTAATCAAAGTCATTCATTCAAAATTTAGGCATAATAACGTCCCAATTATTGTAGATCCCATCATAAAATCAACTACTGGTAGTTTACTTTTGAAAAAAAGTGCCATGACTGACTATAAAACAATGATAATACCACTGGCTGATATAATTACACCGAATAAGTATGAAGCAAAAATTTTATCAGGAATATCGAATGTAAAAAATTCTGCAAAAAAAATTCAAACACTTGGTGCAAAATCTGTCATTGTTACTGGTGCAACAATATCAAAAAATAAAATTTCTGATTATATATTAGAAAAAGGCAATGAATATCAAATCACAGGGAAGATGATTCCAATTAAGAATCATGGAAGTGGTTGTAATTATTCTGCATCTTTAGCTGTGTCACTTGCCAAACAATATACAATAAGTCAATCTGTAAAAATTGCAAAAAAATATGTTTACACTTCTATTAAAAATTCGAAAAAAATTGGAAAAGGTGTTAGAATAACACATACTCCAATTTCAAATGGAAAGGTGGATTTAGCCAATTCGATAAATGATTTCAAGCAGATTAGAGATATCTATAAGATAATCCCTGAATGCCAATCAAATTTTGTTTTTTCTAAAAGAAAGCCAAAAAAAATACAGGATGTTTTGGGGATTTCAGGTAGATTGGTAAAATCTGGTAAAGAAGTTATTACTGCAGGAGAAATTACATATGGCGGTTCACATCATGTTGGAACTGCACTGATTGAAGTTAATAAAAAATTTCCAAATATTTGTTCTGCCCTTAACATAAAATTTGATCCTAAAATTATCTCCAAAGCAAGGAGTTGTGGATTGACGGTATTAAATTATGATAGAAAGAAGGAACCTAAGAAATTAAAACGGAAAGAGGGTTCATCTATAAAATGGGGAATAAATTATGCCATAAAAACAAAATCACCTGATGTCATATACCACAAAGGGGATATAGGAAAGGAGCCAATGATACTAGTTTTTGGTGAGACACCAAATGATGTGATCAAAAAAATCTCTAAGATGATCTAGGTCACTAAAAATTGTGTAATTTAACATAAATACAACTCAAAACTGAATACAAATTCATGAAGGCAGTAATTTTAGCAGGTGGTCTTGGAACTAGATTAAAACCATATACAAATTCACTTCCTAAACCTATGCTTCCATTAGGTGAAAAACCAATTTTGGAACATTTGATAGAATGGGTAAGAAAAAATGGCGTTAAAGAAATTGTTCTTTGTGTGAGTTATTTACGAAAAAAAATTGAGGATTATTTTGGTGATGGTGAAAAATTTGGTGTAAAAATTGAATATGCTATTTCAAAGAAACCACTTGCAACTGCTGGTCAGCTAAAAACTGCTGAAAAATTCATTGATGGCACATTTGTTTGTCTTTATGGAGATTCAATCTATAATTTTAGTTTAAGAAATATGATTACACAACATAAAAAAAGTAAATCTATTGTTACGATGAGTCTCTATGATTACAAATTTAATTTGAAATATGGTGTTATTGATACAACAAACATAGGAAGAGTAACTTCATGGAATGAAAAACCAGAGCTAAGTGCAAAAATTAACATGGGTTGCTACATAATGGAATCAGAAGTACTTCAATTAATTCCAAAAAATAAACCATATGGAATGGATGATACAATAAGAAAAATACTTACAAAGAAAAAAAAAGTCACTAGTGTAATCTCCAAAAAAGGATTTATCGATATTGGTGATAAAGAAACTTATGAAAAAGCAAATGATGAATACAAAAATAGGTAAAATCTGAATGTCAGAACTAATAATTAGAGAAATAATCGAATCAGATCTTGAAAATGGTTTTTTGGAATCGCTTGATAATCTTAGGCAGGCCAGTAATTTAGAACATAATTATGCAAAAGGTATTCTAAAAGGAATTTTAGAAAATGAGAACCATATAGTTCATGTTGCGGAACTTGATGGAAAAATTGTTGGCTCTACGACATTATTAATTGAACAGAAATTCATTCATGATGGCGGATTTGTAGGTCATATAGAGGATGTTGTTGTAAAAAAAGAATTTGAAGGGCAAGAAATTGGAATGAAATTAGTTCTCTCATTACTAGATGTTGCGAATGAGAAAAAATGCTACAAAACTATCCTTAACTGTGAAGATGAATTAATACCATTTTACGAAAAAATTGGCTTTAAGCAAAAATCAAATGAGATGCGATTTGATCACTGAATTCTAAACTAGTTATCTTTTTCATATTCAAATAATTTTTCAACCGCAGATAGTAATTCCGTATTTCCTTGTTCTGTATGTTTTCTTAAA
>CAZMBA010000036.1:0-6819 GCA_964564665.1 uncultured Candidatus Nitrosopelagicus sp.
AATCACAAGCTTCGGCGAGTGGTGAGCCTGCCACTACTAATCGATCAAAACATCGGTACGGCCACAAACATAGAGACTATGCATGACAAATCATTTTTTATCCACTTAGTGGTAACTATGCAAAAATTAACATCTAGAAAGTATATTCTAGTTTTGATAAATAAAATAAAAAAAAGAATTGGTAGTTACTCGATAATAGATTTTAAGAAAATTAATTAAAAATTATTAGTCTTACTCTTCTACTCTTTTCACTTTTACAGCGTTTGGGCCTTTTTCACTTTCACCAATTTCAAACTCGACTTTATCTCCATCTCTAATGCGACCTTCGACTTCTGTCTTGTGGACAAACAAATCTTTGTCTTCATTTTCTCTTTCGATAAAACCGAATCCTTTTGTTTGGTTAAACCATTTTACGGTTCCGTTTTCCATCTTGATTTTTTTGATAATTTACATTGTATTAACATTTGGGTATGGCGTTAGGCATAACTAATAAAATTTATAATAAATTAGGTAAAACTAAGTAATTATTATAGAAAATATTAGGAAAACCTAAAAAAAATAAGCTTTATTATGTAATTATTACATAATATGGTATGAGTAATGAAATCAGCACAATCGAACCATCAACGTGGGCAAGATTCTGGTCATGGTATGATAGGCACATTACAGAATCACTCGTCTTGACAGCATTCATCATTTACATTCAGATACCACACATGTTTTGGAATGCAGATTTGTATTTGCAAACAGGAATGATCAGTAGAATCAATCCTGTACTTGATTTCTTTTTTTATGGAGTAGATTTGATTGAAATATTTCCGATGATCAACATTGGTTTTCTTATCTATTCAAGAGTTAGAAAAAGAGGCAGTAAAACCATTAAACAAATTTAATGGAACCATACCCTACAACTGATTCCTTGTTACCAACAACATCACCACTTGTAGCATATGCCAGCAGTTCACCGCTGGTTGCACCTAATTTTTTACAGGCAACCATTGTAGAAGCTATAGCACCATATCCACACGCAGATACGTTTTTAGTTTTTAGGACACTGTAAAATTCTTCTACATCCAATTTTAGAATTGGTTCAATTAATGCCTCATCCTGCTGATGAGCAAAAGTGTTTTCCTCATAATGTGTAAAATCAGACGAACCAATTATAATTAATTTCAAAGTTTTTGCAATCTCAGCAATTGCGGTACCAATCTCATTTGCAGTATCAATATCCTGCTTAGCCAAGATTATTGGCAATATTTTTAGATTATTTGGAAAAACTGTTTGAAGCATAGGAATTTGGACCTCAATTGAATGATCTTTTGAATGTGAAAAAAAATCGTCATCCACGTTTTCTGTAAGGTGTAGAAGAGATGATGCAGCATCAGAATCAATTTCAATTAAACCAAGTGGGGTTCTCCACTTTCCATTCTGCATAGTTGCAACATTGCTACCAACACCCCAATGGTTCGGTCCAATGATTACAGCTAAATCAACATTCTGTGAGGAAATTGCATAGTACGAATGTGCAGCAGATGGACCAGAATACATGTAACCAGCATGAGGGCAAATGGCACCATAGATTTTTTCTGGATTTGGATTTGGTAGTCTTTCTCTTGGACCATACTTATGATTAAAGCAGCCTTGAATAAACTCGGTTAATCCATCAGGATCACTGTCATAAAATTGTCCAGAAACAACTGGATTTCTAATCATATTCTAACCAGCAAAATCTATTTGATAAATTTTCATTCTAGTATGGATTATTCTTCATGAATTCTTTTAATGCAATTTTTAGTGCTAGTGTTTCAATTTTGAGTGGTTTTTGCCCTGCAGGAAAAAAGTCAGTAGAATCAGAATTAACGAGTATGGAACTGGCGCCATCTTCCATCTCGATTTTTCCAGTAGAGCCATGATCTAGTAACTCGCTTAATTCCATGAAATTTTCATGATTAACATACAGTGTTTTTTCCTCATCCTCGTTGACGATCCAAGTAAACCTGCATCCTTTTTCCCCTGGAAGATATGGTGTGTCAATTCTGAATTCGTCTTGCAACAAGTCAATTAGATAGAGTACACATAAAAACGATTTTTCTAGAGGTAGATCTTTAAGGTTTAAAAATCAAAAATTTTTGAGATGAGTATGGCAAGACTTCCAAAATTTTCAAGTAAAGCATTTTTAGCGCCGATGGCCGGCGTCAGTGATCCTGCCTTGAGATTGATGTGTAAAAAGATGGGGGCTGGCCTTGTTGTCACGGAGCTAACCAGTGTCAACGCAATTGTTGCAAAACAGAAAGAGTTAGAATCACAATTGAAGAACATTACTGATTTTATAGAATTTTCAGAGAAAGAGAGACCACTGTCAGTACAATTGTTTGGTTCTGATATTATTCAATTAGAAAAGGCTACAAAAATTGTAGAACCATTTTTTGATTTAATAGATTACAATATGGGATGTCCTGCACCTCATATTACAAAACAAATGGCGGGTGGTGCGTTATTACAAAACCCAAATCTTACACGAGAGATCTTTAGGACATTGGTAAACTCGACAAAGAAACCGGTGTCGTTAAAGATGCGTATCGGCGTAAATGACTCTAACAAGTTACTATTTCAAAATATAGCAAGAATTGCTGAAAATGAGGGAATAGAAATGATAACATTACACCCAAGGACAGTTTCGCAAGGATACTCTGGGCATTCAGATTGGGATATGATAAAGAAACTGAAAGAAAATGTAAGTATTCCAGTTGTGGGAAATGGTGATATTACATCACCAGAGATTGCAAAAAAAGTATTGCAATATACTGGATGTGACTATATAATGATTGGAAGGGGTGCCATGGGAAACCCATTCATCTTTGAGCAGATAAACGACTATCTAAGATACGGCGTATACAAAAAATACGATGTTGGCGACCGATTAACTGCGTTCGTAGAATATCTTAACGCTACAGCATTTTACAAAATTAGATTTGTAAATATCAAGCAACAAGCAATTCGGTTTACAAAAGGAATGGTTGGTGGGAGTATACTGCGTAAAAGGTTGAGTGCAGCAAGTGATATAGAAGAATTAAAAGAATTGTTAATTCAGAAAGTTCCTGTGTGACTATTTGTATAAGTCAAATTCAGGGCTTCGTTTTTGGGTTTTTACTTCACTCATCACGGCTTTAACCACTTCGTTGTGATTGTAGGTAAGATGCCTGAGAAATTTTGCTGATGCATCAGCTCGTTTTTCATCATCAGCAAATAACATCTCTTCCGAACTTAATTCAGTCATCATTTCTCTACATTCATTACATGGTTCAAAATCAAGTAGAAGTTTCATGAAAGTATTAGTTTTTGGTATAATAAATACCAGTCTGTATTACGCGAAGAGTCAATTAATTAAAAATCTTCGTCATCAATAAACAAACCCGAGTAGTCATACGTTGAATCGTCATGTTTAGTTATTAATTTCATATTCAGTATAATGTAATTTTGAATATAAGCAACACGAATAATTGATCCATGGTTCATTTTTTAGATTGGAAACAATCAGCATAGAAAGTCCTTGCAGTTTGGCATCATAAATGAAGTTATGATAAATCCGCCAAGTATAGTAATTCCAAGCGTAACAAGAATTCCAACAATCAGTGTTTTTTTATCATTTAGTGGCATTACCATAGGAGTTCAGATATTTTTAATTCAAAATCAGGAACGAGGTTTTTTTGCCTTGCCATATCAAACAAAGTTCGAATTGACTTCTCACCAGATTCACCCATGTCTACAGTTACATCGTTAACGTACATTAGAACAAATTTTTCGATTAGCTCACTAGATTTTCCTCTACTGTATTTCATTGCATATTCTAATGCGTCGTCTTTATGATTTAGCGCATATTTTATTGATTCTTGAAGATAAAAGTCAAATTTCTTAATAGTCTGAGAGTCAAACTTGTTGCTCATAACATTGATTCCAAGTGGTACTGGTAACCCATCTGTCTGCTTATCCCACCATTCTCCAATGTCTAGAACTTTCATTACACCTTCCTGCTCAAATGACAATTGAGTTTCATGAATAACCAGTCCTGCATCCACATCACCTGCAGTTACGGCCTTTGGAATATCACTGAAATTCATTTCAACATAATCAAATTTACCAATCATTAACTGTAAAAGTAAAAATGCAGAAGTCATTTTACCTGGGATGGCAATTCTTGATTTTTTTAGCTCGTCTAATGTCATAGGTTTCATTGCAGTAACTATGGGTCCATAACCAATTCCAAAACTGCCACCACTTCGCAGGATTGTATAATCTGGAATATATGCACATGCATGAACTGAAACCGCCGTAACATCCAATTCTGGGCTCTTGGCCTTTTTGTTTAGATTCTCGATATCTTCTATGACATGCCTCACAGTAAAATCATCAGATTTCACTAAATCAGTAAACATAGCATAAAACATGAACGCATCATCAGAATCAGGCGTATGACCTACAGAAATATTCACGATTTAGATCATAAATCTGGTTATAAAAAACATTAGAATGTAGCAGGCAAAAAGTTTTTCAAATCATATAATGTAAGATCCTTATGATTTGTGCAAGCTGTGAGAATCATAAGCACTTTGAGTGCATTGATTGTCAGAATGATCACAAGACTGAGCTTTGTAATTGTGAGTGCCATCAAACAGAACATGATCATTCACAATAGGTTAAACCGGCATGGAAAAAGACAGACATTCTGATGAACAGATTAAGAAAATTCTTGAAATGAAAAATGTGGCAGTTGTAGGAATGTCAAGACATTCAGAAAAGGCAGCACACTTCGTTCCGAAATACTTGCACGAAAATGGATTTAATATCACGCCTGTAAATCCTAAATCTGATGAAATTTTAGACAAAAAATGCTATGACAGAATTAATGATGTTCCTGATGAAATTGACATAGTAGATGTCTTCCGACCATCCGACCAAGTTTTAGAAATCATTAAAGAAGCAATAAAGAAAAATCCCAAAGTCATTTGGCTGCAAGAAGGAATTCATAATCATGAGGCGGAACAATTAGCAAGAGATGCAGGAATTGATGTTGTTTTTAACAGGTGCATGCTAGCAGAGCATCAACGGTTAACATAAAATGTCAAATTCTGATTATAATCAACTCGTCAAGGAAATAACAGAACTTGTAGATAAAATGGCTGAAATATCATACACCGCAGCTGAACATCATCCATACTGGAAGCTACTTTATAGCTGTGTAGAAATTTCAAAAACCACATTGGAAAAATGGAATTCGGAAATCACAAGTGATGAATTTGATGAAATACTTTGGCATGTTAAGGAATTAAAAAATACATGTGAAAAATTCAGTCATAAATAAATAACATCTACATCATTTTTACACATGACAATAAAAATTGGAATAATAGGTAAAACTAACACAGGAAAAACCACATTCTTCAACTCAGCAACATTGTCCTCTACAGAGATTTCTTCTTATCCATTTACAACAAAAAAACCAGAAACTGCCACTGGAAATGCAATTACACTATGTGTACATATGGAGTTTAATGTAAAAGATGAACCAAACAACTCCAGATGTGTTGATGGGTGGAGATACATCCCAATTGAGCTAATTGATTTGCCAGGTCTTATCAAAGATGCATGGAAAGGAAAAGGACTGGGTAACCAATTCCTTTCCATAGCCGCACAGTCTGACGCATTGTTACATGTGGTTGACTGCTCTGGTAGTATTGATTCAGCAGGAAAAATTACTGAGCCTGGAAGTGGGGATCCCGTATCTGATTTTGCAGATATAGAAGAAGAGCTTGTCATGTGGTATCAAAAGATTCTAGAGGGAAACCGCGATAAGATGTCAAAGAACCTAAAGGCAGGTGCAGATCCAATTGATGCATTTACTGAGTTATACATGGGAATTGGAGTGAAGAAGAACCATGTCAAACAAGCATTGAAGATTACTAATTTGGAAGAGAAGGAATTTGATGACTTTGATTCTAGGGATACAAAAGAATTCGCAAAAATTTTAAGAAAAATTTCAAAACCAACTCTTATAGTCGCTAACAAAATTGACATTCCAGGCGCTGACAAGAATTTCAATCGCTTGCGTGAACGATATAATGAAGTCATAGTAGTTCCTGCAAGTGCCGACAGTGAACTGACTTTAAGACGCGCAGAGCAGCAGGAATTAATCAAGTATGCACCAGGTTCTGAACAGTTTGAAATTGTTCATAATGAAAAACTAAATGATAAGCAACGCGGTGCACTTGATTTCATAAAAAAAGACATTATGGGTGAGTATATGCGGACCGGAGTTCAATTTGCGATTAATGTAACTATGTTTAAACTTCTAAAAATGAATGCTGTATATCCTGTTGCCAACGAAGAAACACTCACAGATAAAAAAGGTCGGGTTCTACCTGATTTGATATTGCTTAAAGACGGTGCGACAGTTAAGGACCTAGCAAATGAAATTCATACTACATTATCCAAGGGACTGTTATACGCAAAAGATTTGCGATACAATCTTCGACTCCCAACACATTATCAGCTACGAGATCGTGATGTCATATCAGTTGTTAGCGCAACAAAAAAATCAACAAGCTAAAGGCAATAATGAAATCTGTAAATTTTGTAATTCTAGGTGAACAATCAATTGCAAATGATTTTGGAAAAAAAGGGACTGTCACTGATTTAACATTATACGATAGAAAAGAATCTGATATAATCCGTACGTGGATTGCACCAAATGGGTTTCCAGAAAAAATCCAACCATTATTTCAGGCAATTTACATAGCAGAATATGTAATATTTTACGTTGCA
>CAZMBA010000037.1:0-8407 GCA_964564665.1 uncultured Candidatus Nitrosopelagicus sp.
GTAATAGGAATTCTTTTGTTAAAAATGTTTCCTAAAGGTGGAGTTGAGCTAATCGTTTGCATTCAAAATGATCCACAATTTGGTCCATTGTTAATGGCTGGACTGGGTGGAATAATGACCGAAGTCTTCAAAGATGTTGCATTTAGAATGCTTCCAATTACAACATCTGATGCAAAATCAATGCTAAATGAATTAAAAGGCTCAAAACTTCTCAAAGGATTCCGTGGCAGTGCACCAATTGATACAAACATGGTTGCAAAAGCACTAGTCCAAATTGGAAAGATGGGAGTTGATAATGCTGATTACATTAACAGTATTGATTTTAATCCTGTAATTGTATACCCAAAATCTTACTTTGTAGTAGATGCAAAGATCATTCTAAATAAAGAATTAAAAAAGAACTCAATTTCAAAAGCAAAACCAATCATTACATCAATGGAGCAATTCTTTACACCAAAATCAGTAGCATTAGTTGGTGCATCAGCAACACCAGGAAAAATTGGTAATTCTGTCTTAGACGCATTAGGCAAACAAGATTACAAGGGTAAAGTATACCCAATAAACCCTAAACAAAAGAAAATTCTTGGAATCAAGTGTTATCCATCACTAGAATCCATCAAGGCAAAAGTTGATCTAGTTGTTGTCTGTGTTGATCTTTCAGCATGTGGCCCAATCATGAAGACCTGCGCAAAGAAAGGAATTCACAGTGTTGTTATCGTTTCTGGTGGTGGTAAAGAACTTGGTGGTGACAGAGCCGCTATGGAGGCAGAGATAAAAGCACTATCGTTAAAACACAAAATTCGTGTAATCGGTCCTAATTGTATTGGAATGTTTAATGCAGCAAATAGGCTTGACTGTGCATTCCAAGGACAAGCAAGAATGGTTCGTTCAAAATTAGGAACTGTTGCATTCTTTTCACAGAGTGGAACAATGGGAATTAGCATGTTGGAAAGTGCAGATTTGTTTGGTTTATCAAAAATGATTAGTTTTGGTAATCGTTCTGATGTTGATGAAGCCGACATGATATGGTATGCTGCGAATGATCCTCAAACCAAAGTAATTGGGTTATATGTTGAAGGATTTGGTGATGGTAGAAAATTCATTAATACTGCAAAGCGTGTAATGAAAGAAAAAAAGAAACCAGTTATTATTTGGAAGAGTGGAAGAAGCGCAGCAGGTGCAAAGCAAGCTGCATCACACACAGGTTCTCTCGGTGGTTCTAACGCAATGATTATGGGTGCATTTAAGCAAGCAGGAATTATTTCAGTTGACAGTTATCAAGAATTAGTTGGTGTCTTGAAGGCAATGGCATGGCAACCTCCTGCAAAGGGTAATCGTGTTGCTATGACTAGTAATGGCGCTGGACCAATGATTGGCGGAATTGATCATTTAGAAAGATTAGGTCTTACAATAGGAAAACTGACACCAAAAACTCGTAAAAAGATAAAGGATCATTTTCCACCAACAGTTCCTATTCATAGTGGCAATCCAGCAGATGTAGGTGGTGGCGCAACTGCAGATGATTACAGATTTGTCATTGAACAATTCATAGCTGACAAGAATGTTGACATTGCAATGCCTTGGTTTGTTTTCCAAGACGATCCTCTTGAAGAAACAATTGTTGATCATCTAGCTGGACTTTCAAAGAAAAGAAAGAAGCCAATTTTATGTGGTGGGAATGGCGGTCCATATACTGAAAAAATGATAAAATTGATTGAAAAACATAATGTTCCAGTTTACCAAGACCTTCGAACATGGGTTGCAGCAGCATCTGCACTCGCTCAATGGGGTCGAACTAGAGGCTCTTAGATAACATTTAATTTTGAAATAAATTAGAAGTTTTACATGTCTATGATTTCTACATCAAAAAATGAAGGCGTTTGTATCGTGAAGATAAATCGTCCTTCCAAACTAAATGCAATGAACGTAGATGTGGCTAAAGAAATTATCAGCACATTCAAGGAATTAGATAAGGATGACAGTGTTAGAGTCATCATCCTTACTGGTGAGGGTGATAAAGCATTCTCTGCTGGAGCTGATATAGAATATATGTCAAAAATCAGTCCTGACGAATCCGAAGTTTATGCAAAACTCGGGCAAGAAGTTACTGCAACAATTGAAAATGTTACAAAACCAACGATTGCGGCAGTTAATGGTTTTGCATTAGGTGGAGGATGTGAAGTAGCCATGTCATGTGACATTCGAATTGCATCTGACAATGCAAAATTAGGTCAACCTGAAGTAACTATCGGAATTCCACCTGGTTGGGGAGGAACTCAAAGATTAATGCGAATTGTTGGAATTGCAAAAGCAAAGGAACTTGTTTTTTCAGGAAAAATGATCAAAGCAAGTGAAGCAAAGGAAATAGGTTTGGTAAATAATGTTGTTAGTCAAGAGTCACTAATGGAAGAAGCCATGAATATGGCTAAAGCAATAGCAGCAAATGCATCGCTTGCAGTTCATATGTCAAAAAGTGCAATCAATACAGGCAGAAATGCAGATCTTGACACTGGATTAAGTGTAGAGCTGTTAGCATGGAGAAATTGTTTCTCTGATCCTGAACGTGAAAAACGTATGACTGACTTTGTCAATAAATCAAAAAAATAGAATTCCTACACACTTTTTTTATTTTTGCGCTCTACTACTGTGTAGTGTAGGAAAAGCTTATTATAAGAAAAAGCAAGATTTTGTTTATAATGGCAACTGAACAAACAGAGAAGTTGGTAACAATCACTTCAAAAGCTGCTGAAAAGATCAAAGAATTCATGACAGAAGAAGAAGAGAAACCACAGTTCTTGAGAATTTATGTCCAAGGTGGTGGGTGTTCTGGACTTTCTTATGGTATGGGATTTGAAAAAGAAGCAGAAGAAGATGATTTAATCATTGAAGAAAGCGGAGTAAAAGTTCTTGTTGACAGTATGAGTCAAGATCATCTGAAAGGCGCAAATGTTGATTACATTGAGAGTCTAATGGGCTCTGGATTTAAGATAAATAATCCTAATGTAACAAAATCATGTTCATGTGGTTCTTCATTCAGTACTGAGTAACATATTCGTTTTTTCAATTTTTTATATTTTTGAGAACTGAGCCTAGCTATGCGTTTATAAATCTCTAGCATAGCATAAGATTATGAATAATAAGGAGATGATTAATTATTGCCATACACAGGCATTGTCAAGTATCACGTTAAACTATCGTTCGAAGTTGATGGACTTGTTGAAAGAGCAGATATAATCGGTGCAATTTTCGGACAAACCGAAGGTCTTTTAGGACCTGAGATGAATCTGAATGAATTACAGCGTGTATCAAAAGTTGGTAGAATTGAAGTAAATACTTTCAATACTGAGAATACAACTAAGGGTGATGCATTATTGCCAATGAGCACTGATATTGATACTTGCTCTCTTATTGCAGCAGCCATTGAAAATATTGATAAAGTTGGTCCATTTGATAGTACTTTTCACTTAGATGCAATTGACGATGTTCGTGCATCTAAAAAAGAGGACATCGTAAAACGTGCTAAAGAAATTAAACAAAAATGGGCTACAAAATCAGTAAGCGAAGGTGACGAAATGTTAAAAACCGTTCATGAAAGTAACTCTGATAAAATAACCACATATGGTCCAAAGAAATTGCACTGTAGTACTGGAGTATTTGATTCACCATGGATAATTTTAGTCGAAGGGCGTGCTGACATCATAAACTTGTTAAGAGCTGGTTACGAAAATGCACTTGCATTTGAGGGTGGACGAATAGACGAATCAATCAAAGAATTATGTGATAAAAAAGACTGTGTTGTAGCATTTTTAGATGGTGATAGAGCAGGTGGATTTATTCTCAAAGAATTAAAATCAGTAGTTCATGTTGATATTGAACTAAGAGCAGATGAAGGCATTGAAGTTGAAGAACTAACACCACAAAGAGTTGATGAACTTCTTAGCCCAGTTGCAAAAAAAGCAGAAGAACAACTCAAGGCACCAGCTTTAGAAAAACAAGAAGATAGCCCTCTTGCCAACATATGTAAAGAAAAATACTCTGAGTTAAACGAATCATTAGAAGCAATTGCTCTAGACACAGATCAAAAGGAGATATTCAAAGTTCCTATCAGTGAATTAGTTCCAAAAATTTCTGGCCAATCAGGAATTAAGTATTTACTTCTAGATGGAATTATCACACAAAGATTGTTTGATGCAGCAAAAAATGCTGGAATTGAGTATGTAATTGGGCATCGAACCGCAAAGCTTTCAGATAAAGATGGTGTTTCATTAAAAACATTTAGAGAGCTTGGTATTGCCTAATCTTAATGACTGATTTAAAAACACATCATATTCTTACACTCTCACATCTTTTTTCAAAGGGCGGAAAACATAATTTTATAAAAATTACAACTGCATCACTTGGAAAAAATATTGGTAAATCACAGCAAGCTGCATCACTTCATCTAAAGGAGTTAGAAAACGGTGGATTTATTGAACGAATTTACCATGGACGAACATTTTCTGTCAAGATTACTCAAAAAGGATATTCTGAGATTTCAACCTTGTTTCATCTTCTATCAAAGAGCATTTCATCTTCACCTACAGATTTGGAATTAAAAGGAAAAATTGTATCTGGAATGGGCGAGGGTGCATATTATATGTCATTAAAAGGCTACACCAAACAATTTAAGTCAAAACTGGGATACATCCCTTTTCCTGGGACACTAAATGTAAAATTGAATGATAAAAGATACATCCAAGCGGTAAGTAATCTATCAGAGCAAAATGGAATAAAAATTAACTCATTTTCTGATGGAAAACGTACATTTGGCTGGGTCAGATGTTTTTCTGGCATAATTAATAGCAAAATTGAATGTGAATTGGTAATTCTTGAAAGAACACACCATGATCATTCGATTATAGAATTTATTTCAAAAAAGGACATCAGAAAATCATTACAACTAAAAGACAATTCAACTGTTAAAATAAAAATTCCAATAATAGAATAAGAATTTAGATGTCATGAATGTCATCTCCATACTTCTCTTTAATGCCGGAACTAGATGTTTTAGGGATTGGAGATTCTAACCTAGCTACTGTAACATTCAAATTTATTTTTCTGCACCCTTCCGTGATGAATTTTTCCTGATGAATCTGGTCATAACCTAAAGCAATTATCTGAGGCTTAATCAAATCGACCGTTTTAAAAATATCTTCTTCGTCACCAATTATGCATAAATCAACCATTGATAATGATGAGACCAATTCTTGTCTTGCCTGTGCATCATGTAAGGGCTCTCGTTTCTTCATTTTGATAACTGTTTTATCAGTGGCGATTACTACCACTAAAAAGTCGCCTAGTTTTTTTGCTTCATTTAATGTATGTATGTGTCCCGGATGTATTATATCAAAGACACCGCCTGCTAAGACAATCTTTAACGATGGATGCTGACGTAAAAATGTCAGAAATTCTTTGTTTGCTCCACCCATGTCAGTTTCATTCATGTAATGTTAAATATTTTGTCCAATTTCAACTCATCGTTATTACATTTTTGGATCAAAGCCTTTTGCAATGCGTAATGCGTCTACCAAACCATCTGCATATCCAATACTTAAAACAGCATATTCTTTTTTTCCTTCTTTTAGAAAATTTTCTGCATCGTCAATGTATAATTTTGCATTTATCAAAACATCTTCATATTCCTTGAGATTTTCATATTGAGGTTTGATTTCAGCTAGTGCCTCACGAACCATCGGAACATATTTTTCAATCATTTGTTCAGAAACATCCTTAACACTTGTCGAGTTATCAAATGGTTCATCTAGACATTCTGTGACTATTTTAATTGCATCAGATTCAGTAAAATGTAGATTTCCGGGTATGATTAAACTATGTGGTGGTTCACCAAATTCTTTTCTGAGTAGATTTGATATTTTACCAGATATAATCATCTGTCCATTACTTCCAATTCTTGATGCAACGATTGCAAAAGTATCATGTGAAATAACTTTTCCATTCTGCTCATTTTCTATACCTAATAACAAAGACATGGCATCATGTGGAGATAAGAAAAATGATTTGTCCTCGTTATATTCTAGTAAAATCAATGAATGTGATTTGTTTAGCAGGTTATGGAAAATTGTATTGTATGGGGTGATCATTGATTTTGGGTCATTCATTATAGTCAAAACTTTTCCAACTTTGTAATAGTGTAGTCCTGCTTCACCAATTAATGAAGAGATAATTGAGGAAGAATGAATGGTCTCTGTCTCTATATTGTCTTTTATTGCTCTTGTTCTTAATTCTAGATGTGTTGTTGCAATATATGGATCTCCATATGAAATAAGAATTGTTTTTTTCTTTTTTGCATTCTCAAGGATCTCATTACCATCTTCAACTAACCAGCGTTTGGCAATTTTAAATTCTCCGTTGCATATATTCTCCAAGTGCTTTTTTTCAGCTTCTATAATTGGGCTTGTAAATGATTCCAAATAAACAACTTCTGCGTTTTTTATCACAGATAGTGTTCCATCGGATAATTCTGAAACTCCTGAAACTCCTAGTCCTATGAACCACAGCATTATTTCGTTCTGTCATGCAGTCTTTTTAAATGGTGTAGTGATTTTTTTAGAATCTCTATTCCTTTCACAAACTCATTAACTGAAACTTTTTCGTCAGTCGTATGAGCCTCGTGAGGATCTCCTGGACCGTATGTGATCACAGGAATTTTTAGTTGATTTCCTATCTCGTTCATGTCTCCTGTGCCTGTTTTTCTAATTAGCATAGGTCTTTTCTTTTCAACATCTAATATTGCCAATGTCATCGCTCTAACTAATGGAGAATTATGTGCTGCCTCAAATGGTTCTGTTTCATCAATAACTGAATACAGAACTTCTATCTCTCGTTTTGCTGATATCTCGTTGACTATCTTGGTAATTTTTTCTTCGACATCATTACAATTCATATCTACTGGAATCCTAATGTCTAATGTTGCAATACATTCTATTGGTGTTACATTATGACTAGTTCCTCCACGGATCTCTGTCAAGGCTGCAGTTAGCATCATTCCCTTAGTCCTTTCTTCCTGACCTAATTCCAGACCATTTTTCAATTCTGTTACTACTGATGAAGTCTCTTCTATTGCATTTTTTGCCAGCCATGGTGCACTGGCATGAGCACTGTTCTTCACGTTTACCCTTAGATTTATTGCCAGACGGCCTTTGTACGCAATTGTAACTTTTTGAATACTACTTGGTTCCCCAAAAACTGCATAGTCTATATCTGGTTTATTTTTCACGAGGTTTTTTATGCCAGTTGCATTTCCCTCTTCATCAACAGCACCAACAAAAGTAATTGTTCCTTGATCTTCTTTAATACTTGCTGCGGCAAATAGCATTGCAATTAGTGGTGCTTTTGCATCAGACGCTCCCCTACCATACAACAAATCACCTTCTTTTCTAACTTTGATTTTTCCTGGAACAACATCCATATGTCCACAAAGCATAATTTTTGGTTTGCCTGAACCTTTTGTAGCTATTATATTTCCAACCTCGTCTTGGTGAATATCTCGAAATCCTAAATCATCACATCTGTCTGCAAGAAAGTCTGCTAAAGCTTTTTCATTTAAGGATGGTGTATAGATTCGCAATGCCTTCTCTAACGTCTTAATTGCGTACCTTGAAGTCTGTAAATGATCATCCATTTTTTGCAATCTCCTTTACATAATCCAACATTAATTTTGGTATATCTACGCCTGTAACTCTGACTACATTTCGAAATTCAGTCGTGTTATTAATTTCATGAACAACTAATCCTTTATCACTGCTTTCCATTAGATCAACACCAACAATTTCACCTTGTACAGCACTTTTTGCCTTTAAACAAATATCTTCTAACTCGTTTGTGACAGGACATGTTTCTGCAGAACCACCCAAGTGTGTATTAGTTTTCCAATTTCCATCACCAGAGTTTCGATAAATTGCAGCTGCAACAGTATCACCTATGACAATGGCACGAATATCACGTGGTGGTCTTTCTACAAATTCTTCTAGGAAATGTACTTGATGAATAGGATACATAGCTTCACGACCTTCGATTATTCCTTCTGCCGAATCCATATCATTGATCTTAGAAACCATTCTGCCCCAACTACCAACAGTTGGCTTTATGATCTTTGGGAACCCATTTCTATCAAGAGCATCCATTGCTGCATCTTTTGAAAACGCTACTGTTGCATTAGGTGTTGGCACACCTGATTTTTGCAACAACATGTGTGTGAATAGTTTATTCCCAGCAAAGATGCCAGTGTTTAAACAGTTCACAACTCTAACGCCCTGCCCTTCAATAGCTGCAGTTGAATGTAAGTTTCTGTAATAGCTTACACATCGTTGTAGAACTGGATGGTCAAATTGCTTTTTTTCATTTAGGT
>CAZMBA010000038.1:0-10217 GCA_964564665.1 uncultured Candidatus Nitrosopelagicus sp.
ACGCAACATCATTCTGATCACCATAACTACATACCATTACAGCTCCTGATCCAAATTCCATTTTAGCAGAATGATGTGAACGAATTTCAACTTCATCGTTAGTTAGTGGAACAACTAAATTTATCCCGATTAACTCAGTGTATCTAGAATCATCTGGATTCACAATTTCAGTTTTACAGGCACAAAGTAACTCTGGTCTTGTACTGGCTATGATAATTTCTTTGGATGTATCTTTTACAATAAATTTCATGTAAACTAACTTTGTTGGAATTTCATCATAGACAATTTCTGCATCAGCAATTGTTGTTCCTGACACCCAATCATAGTTGTTAGGTCTGGTTGCAAGAAAGATTGTTCCTTGTTTCCAAAGATCAATAAATGTAGACTGTGTAAATTTTCTATATTCCTCACTGTCAGTTCTGTAATAATTTTTAAAATCAGCACTTATTCCAAGACTCTTCATAATCTGAATCATTTCTGATTCTAAGTCATCTAGTGCATTTTTACATAATTCAATAAATTCCCCTCTTTCAGTTTCACGCATTCTTATGCCATGTTTTTTTTCTGTGTAAAGTTCAACGGGTAAACCATTTCTGTCGATACCAATTGGAAAGTAGACATTCTTTCCAGACATTCTTGCAGTTCTTGCAATCATATCTATCTGTGCATAGTGTGAAGCCGCACCTATGTGCCATGGTCGACCAGATGGATATGGTGGAGGAGTATCAATTGTATAATTGGAATCTTTCATAGTAAAATCATAGATGCCAGACTCTTCCCATTTTTTTCGAATCTCTAATTCTATCTTAGGATCCCATACCTTCTCTTGAATTTTTGGTTCCATATCTAAAGTGAATTAAGGATCTTCGCTAATTTTGTATCGTTTTCAGTTATACCTGAAGCATCATGTGTCATCAGATCAACAACTAGTTTGTTGTATACATTGAACCATTCAGGATGGTGGTTCATTTTTTCGATGTGCATTGATGCTCTAGCCATAAAACCAAATGCCTCATTAAAATCTGAAAATTGAAATTCCTTGTGAAGTTTACCATCGACAACCGCCCAACCCTCTAGATCTTGAAGTGCTGTCTGAATTTGCTCATCTGATAGCTTTGTAAGTCCCATGTAGGCACATCACATAGTTAATTAATAAATTATCCAGATTACTTGATTGCAATTATGAATAAGCAATTACTTACCGAAATCCAAAATGCGATTAAAGATACTGTATCTGATAATAAGATTGGAGTTGCATTTTCTGGAGGTGTTGATAGTACTTTAATTGCAAAAATTTTGAAGGATATTGGTTATAATGTACATCTTTTAACAATAGGATTTCATGATTCTCATGACGTTAATTTTGCATTAGAAGTAAACCAGATTCTAAATTATCAGCATAATATTTTAGAAATTGACCCCATCAGATTCAAAGAAATCAGTTCAAAAATTAATCAAACAATCAAAACAGATAATCTATCATGGAATGAGAACTCAATTGCATTTTACTATGTATCTAAATTGGCTCAAGAGCATGGATTAAAGACAGTTGTAACTGCAAATGGAGTTGATGAGTTATTTTGTGGTTATAATTCATACAGAGAAGCTATCAGTATTGGCGAAAAGGAAGTTATCGAAATGATGAATTCTAAATTAGAAAATGAGAAACAGATGATGATTGCAGTAAATAACGTTTGTTCAGAATTTGGAGTAAAAATTATTCAACCGTTATTATCTCCATCATTTATTGAATTTGCAAAAAAAATACCAATATCTGAAAAGATCCATAATTCTGATGATCTAAAAAGAAAGCATGTGATTCGTAGTTTAGCTATAGATTGTAATGTTCCAGAAATTTCTGCACAGAAACAGAAAAAAGCATTACAATATGGTTCACAAATACATAAAGCTCTTTTAAAATCTAGAAAAACTTCTTAGAGTTAGCTTTTACATGTTTTTCAACATTGTTAATTATAGTAACCGATGCACCAAGATGTTTATCTGCAACAAAGATTGATTTTATTTCATTATTGGAAAGAATTGATGAAATAATCTTGTCATTAGTCAATGCATCAATATAGTTAATTCCTTTTTTGTGTGCTTCAAATGCAACTCTTTGTACGTCTCTGAATGCATTGAATCTACGCGTGCCTTTTGTGATTAATGCTTCTAATACAACTTCAGCTAAAATCTGACCTTTAGTTACGTAAAGATTTTCTTTTACACGTTTTGTGTTAACCTGAAGATTAGAAATTATCTTTATCATGGTCTCTAACATCTCATCAAGAAGAATTGATGTCATAGGAAGAATGAATCTTTCATTCGCAGAATTTGATAGATCCCTTTCATGCCATAATGGAATATTCTCAAATGATGTACTTACTTGACTCCGTAGAAGTTTTGACAATGAGGAGATTCTTTCACTTTTAATTGGATTTCTTTTTACAGGAACAGCGCTACTTCCCATCTGTCCTTTTTTGAAATATTCTGCTACCTCTGCTATTTCCGTTCTTTGTAAGTTTCTAATTTCTACAGCAATTTTTTCAAGTGTTGCACCAAGTAATGATAATTGAAAGACATACTCTGCATATCTTTCTCTTGGTATAATTTGAGTTGTAACTTTTGCAGAAAAAAGAGAAAGCCTCTTTGAAACCATTTCCTGTACTTTTACAGCATTTTTACCCATTAAAGAACCAGTTCCAACTACTCCAAGAGTTTTACAAATTAGAATGCGTTTTTTTATCTCATCTAATCTCTCTAGATGGGTTGACATTTCAGCAGCCCAGTTTGCGAATTTTAAACCAAAGGAAATGATACTTGCATGTTGACCGTGGGTTCTTCCAACAGCTGGTATGTTTTTGTACTTTTGAGCATTTTTTGCAAGAATTAAAGATAATTTTGAAACTTTTGGCTGGATAATTCTTAATGCATCTCTCATTTGCAAGGAATTACTTGTATCAACTAGATCATTACTAGTCAAGCCATAATGTATCCATGGTCTTGATTGTTTTTGACATTTTTCTGCCAGTGCTTCTACCAAGGCAGCAGTGTCATGATCACTTTTTGCCTCTAACTGCTTAATCCTTTTACTAGTAATCTTTCCAGATCTTGCATTCTTGGCAATGTCATTTGCAATATTTCTAGAAATTAATTTTATTTCACTTTGTGATAATGCAGTAGCAGCTTCGATTTCTAATTGGTAATCAATTTTTTTCTGTTCACTAAAAATTGCAAGCATCTCTTTTGTTCCATAACGACCACTGTCAATAGGTAATATCGCCACACTTTTTATGAAATTTTTGCAAAAATAAACCTATGTCTATTTAAAAAATGAAATTTGAGTTTGCACCATCAAAATTGATCACTGAACCCGAAAGATATTTGATATCATTCTCTATGATTGATTTTACAAAATTACCTATTTCCTCTGGATTTCCTAGTCGCTTCATAGGAAGTGTTTTTGCATATTCATCTACATTATCAATTAGTTCTTTAGTTCTATCTGTATCAATCGGACCAGGAGCAATATTGAGACAGCTGATTTGTCTTTTTGCATATTCTTTACTTAGGATTTTAAAAACGCTTGAAAATGCAGATCTATATGCACTCGAAATAATTAATTTTGAATTTGGCTCTTTGATGACATTTGAAGTTATCACAAAAATGTATCCGTTATCATTCACTGAAATTTGCTGGAGAATTGTACAGAATCCTACAAATAATTGATTATGATAGCGGTTCCAATCATCTTCAGTTATTTTATTGAAGTCCATCATGGGTGGTCCACCAGTATTAAGTACTAAAATGTCCGCAGTATGATTTTTCTGTGAGAACTCTTTCACGCTTTGCAAATTTGAAGTATCAATATCCTGTTTTGATGTTGTAACAACATCAATATCTAATGAATTTAATGATTCAGCTATTGCCTTTCCAATCCCTCTTGAACTGCCAATAACTATTGCTTTTTTCACACTGTTCTCAAACCATCATTTCATTTTAATTTATTCAAATCAATGAATTTGATTTAAATTGCCTACGTCTGAACTTTGTCCATCTAATTGACCGAATTAAAACCAAAAAAAATTGCAAATATGGAGTATAGAATTGAAGCAGATTCATCACTAGGAATGAAAGTTCCTGTAACTATCTATGCTGACGATACTTTGATAGAAAAAATGATGACTGATAGAACAATTAAACAAGCAATCAACGTTGCAACTCTTCCTGGCATTCAGCAGCATGCAATTGTATTGCCTGATGGACATGAGGGATATGGGTTTCCTGTTGGTGGCGTTGCTGCAATGGATGCTGAGGAAGGCATGATTAGTCCAGGCGGAGTTGGTTATGATATTAATTGTGGCGTGAGACTTTTACGAACAAATCTTACTGAGCAGCAAGTTAGACCAAAACTTAGTAATTTGGTTAATGATCTTTTCAAATCAATTCCATCCGGTGTTGGTTCAAAAGGTGCTGTTAGATTAAATCAATCGGAACTTGATGAAGTTCTGGTTAAAGGTGTAAGATGGGCTATTGATCATGGTTACGGAACTAATGATGATGCTGACGTTTGTGAAGAAAACGGACAAATGGAAAATGCAGACCCTAACAAAGTTTCAGAAAAAGCAAGAAAACGTGGTGCACCGCAACTTGGAAGTTTAGGTTCTGGAAATCACTTTTTAGAAGTTCAAAGGGTTGAAGAAATTCATGATGAAGAGGCAGCTAAAAGAATGGGTATAGAAAAAGGAAATGTCACAATACTAATCCATTGTGGATCACGAGGTTTTGGCCATCAAGTTTGTAGTGATTATCTAAGGATTTCAGAGCAAGCTCAAAGTAAATATAAAATTAGTTTATCTGATAGAGAACTGGCTTGTGTTCCTAATACATCAGAGGAAGGAGAATCATACAGAGCTGCAATGTTTGCAGCATTAAATTTTGCTTGGAGCAATAGGCAAATGATTACTCATTGGACAAGAAAATCATTTGAACGAGTTTTTAATCAAACAGAATCTGATCTTGATATGAGATTAGTATATGATGTTGCACATAATATCGCTAAAGTTGAAAATCACAAAATTGACGGAAAAAATAAACAAGTTGTAGTACATAGAAAAGGAGCAACTCGAGCATTTCCAGCTAATCTGGAAGACGTACCACCAAAATATCGTGATTTAGGACAGCCAGTTTTAGTTCCAGGTTCAATGGGAACTGGAAGCTGGATTTTACTGGGAAAAGAGAACTCGATGAGTAAAAGTTTTGGTTCCACGGCACATGGGGCAGGAAGGATGATGTCACGCTCAAAAGCAAGGAGAAACTTTACCGAACAAGAAGTGAAAAAATCTCTTAATGATAAGGGTATTTTTATAAAATCGCTTACTCGTGATGGCGTAGTAGAAGAAACTCCTCAGGCTTACAAAGATGTTGATTCTGTAGTAAATGTTTCACATGAACTTGGCATAGCCACTAAAGTTGCAAAATTAGTACCTATTGGTGTGATTAAGGGTTGACTGAGGAAGATAAAGATCTAGAAATCTTAAAGGCAAAACGTCTAGCAGAGATGCAAAAAAATCTCTCAATACAAGAAAGGCAAAAAGAGGCACAAAAAGAACCTAGTGCAGTCAAAAAAGATAAGCCTGCATTAAGAGAATATGTTGTGAAAAATTTGGGTTATAGAGGAATGGAAGTATTACAAAATGCCGAGTCACAGTTTCCTAACCAATCAAAAATCATCATTGAAAAACTTGGTGAACTAATTGCCTCTGGAGATATAAATGAAGTTCTGGATGGCGGAAAATTATTAGTACTATTCCGTTCTGTTGGAATTAATATCAGAATGCAGAATAAAATTAACGTTGAGCAGGATGGCGAGTTTGTCTCCATCACAGATAAGTTTAAGCATAAATCAGAATCAAGTGATAATCAATGACATACTATATTCAAATTGGTACAACCAATTATGATGATGATAGATTACTTCTTAGAAAGGCCATTGGAAAACTTGAAAGTAGATGTCAAGTAACAGATGGTTTTCTTTTAGGAGAACCAATGTCAAAATTTGGTTGGACTTTTTTTGATTTGATATTAAAACCAAATCTTCATCTTTCTATGGAAGATGAATTTGCTGATATGATAAAAAAATCAAAAGGGGGTAAGCCAGCCGAGAAATTTATTGATTTTTTATCCAAGTTTTTTGAAAGTAATGATTGTAATGTGAAATTGAAGCTTATTGAAATGAATTAAACTCTTCTTCCCCTTTTTCCACCTTTTTTCCTCGTAGTGTCATGAGGAATCGGTGTAACATCATCAATTTTTCCAATTCTAAATCCTCCTCTTGCAAGAGCCCTAATTGCGGCTTGTGCTCCAGGCCCAGGTACTCTTGAACCAACACCACCAACTGCTCTAACTCTAATATGCAAAGATGTGAATCCTTTTGATTTAGCAGACTCAGAAACAACATTAGCAGCTTTCATTGCTGCAAATGGAGACGATTCATATCTATCTGCATTTACATGATGGCCACCAGAACTTATTGCTACAGTTTCACCACCGGTAAGATCTGTTATATGGATTATAGTATTGTTGTAACTGCTGTAAATATGTGCAATACCCCATTTTTCTTCAACTTGAGTTTTTTGAGTTTCTTTAGTGACAGTTTTAGTCTCTGTACTTACTTCAGATTGCTGCTCAATTTCAGGTTCTTGCTCAACTTCAGACTCTTGAGTTGCTTCGACAACTTGGTTTGATTCTTCAGTCTCAACAGTTTCAGACATTGAATTCACGCAATTTTCTGGCTTTATAAAACAATGCCTAAAAGCACATTAATTTATGAAAAATGTGACCATCCACTGTCTTTGATCCTGTATTGCTTACCATTATTTTCCAAAACGGGGTATTTTCCTTTCGTCACAAATCCAATTTCATAAAGATCAATCTTTAATTTTTTAGCAATTTTTTTTATTTTTTTCAAATTTTTTGAGGGAGTAGTACATACTAATTCAAATTCCTCCCCTCCATTGAATATAGTATTTTTTAGATCCAATTCATTACTTCGTACAAAATCTTTTACATCATCTTTTACAGGTAATTTAGTTACCACAAACCGCTTTTTACTGCTACTTGATAGCTCTTGGAGACATGACGAAAGACCGTCACTTGAATCAATGGATGATGTAAGAAGATTTTTGCATAAAATTCCAAAATCTAATCTAGGATTTGGATGAAAGAATCTAGTTTTTGCCAAATTTCGAAATGCCATCGTGGATTTTTTCTTTTTTAGTAATATTTCCAACGCAGCAGATGTGTATCCAAAAGAGCCAGTTGTAATGATAATATCACCGTTTTTTGCTCCATTTCTAGGCACAATTTTTTCTACTTTTCCAAATAATACTACATGAATCACAATTTCTTTACCTGCATTAGTGTCTCCTCCCAGAAGTTCTAATGAAAATTCTTTACATGCTTTTTTGAACCCTGTAGATAATTCAATAATATGTTTCTTTGAAATTTTTTTTGGGATTGTTACAGAAATCATACAGAACTTTGGTAGTATTCCTTTTGCTGCAAAATCACTTACACTAGAAACTACACTTTTTCTTGCAATGTCCATAAAATTTGATCTTGGTGGAATGTCTGTGCTTTCAACTAAGGTATCTATATTTGAAGCACACATTTGGCTTCCAATACGAAAAATTTCAACGTCTTCTGGAGTGAATTTTTTACTTTGAAATATTTTTATGATGTCTTTTTCATTTAATCTCTTCATAACTTTCATTTACCAAATCCGTTATTTCTTTTTGTTTGTTTTTTAGATAATCTTGGTCATTTGACTCTAGTGATAGGCGAATAATGTCTTCAGTATTTGATTTACGTATTAAGGCCCAACTGTTATCATCCATCTTAATTTTTACACCATCAAGTAGATCAACCTCATGCTCAATTTGTAACTTTTCTGTTAGCTTTTCAATTGTTTTATCATGTGATATAGATGGTATTGGAATTTTTGTCCTACTCTGAAAATACTCCTCAAAAAAATCTATAGCATCTTGAAATTGTTTTTGATCAAGCATTGAGGCGATCAGGCCACTAGTTAAGATTCCATCCCGACACATATTAAACTCTGGTAGAATGAATCCACCACTACTTCCTTCCCCACCAGCATCAGCATCATTCATTATAATTTGTTGAACTACATTTGCCTCACCCACTTTTGATCTCCATACATGTCCTTCATGTTGCAAAATGTATTTTTCAATACCAATACTACTATCTATACTCAGAACAAATTTTTTGTAACCTAATTGCATTGCCTTTACAATACCTAGACCTAGTGTTATGTCCGAAGATCTCTTTTTTCCATCATTTACTACAACCAGCCTATCTGCGTCTAAATCAAATGCAAATCCAATTCCTTTTGTGTTGTTGATCAATTCAGAAAGATTGTCAGAAGTTGGATCTGGACCCCTTGTTGAGCTTTCCAGATTCTCATTGATCGTTTTTACGGAACAACCAATTTTTTCTAATAGAAGAGGTGCTATGTTTCTTGCAGCACCACCACCTATGTCAACTGACACTTCCTGATTATTTTTGATTGAGCCAATAATTTTTGTGGCTTCTGATACGTAATCTGACTCGATCTTAGTTTCTTTCCCAAATTTATCCTTCTTAATTTTCTGATTTGTTTTTACAAGTTCTAATTCATTTTCATTGATTCCCCTTCCTTCCAAAATAAATTTTAGACCATTAGAATCGATGGGATTATGTGATGATGTAACAACCACACCAGCACCATGTTTTCTAGCCTCTCTAAACACTACTGGTGTCGGGGATATACCTAGATTGTATACATCAATTCCATTTTGCATTAGTGCCGCAGAAACATTTTCGAGAATCATGCTTCCTGTAGGTCTAGTATCTCTTCCTACAACACATTTTCCTGATTTAATCAAATTTGCAAAGTTACTGCAGAAATTAAACACATCTTTTGCAGAAAAGTCATTTCCATAGACGCCTCTCACACCAGAAATAGATATTTTCACTTTATCATTGCCACAAAGGCTTTTTATAAACTCTGAGAAGAAATCGTTCGTGCCTCGATAGCTCAGCCTGGTAGAGCGAACGCCCCGTAAGCGTTAGGTCATGGGATCGAATCCCATTCGAGGCTTAAAATTTTTTTAAAATATGTTGAATGCTAAGAGTTTTCATCCGTGATGGCTTCAATATCAACTTCAAGTTCTTCTCCTAATCCTTTCCACCACTCAATAGATTCTTCTTTCATTCTCCCCGAAGTTTTCTTTCATTAGTCCTTTATAGATCTGTCGGTTTATTTTTCACTAATCAATTATTTCTATCTTCTGCCAATTTGCGTTTTCGCTTTCTATAAATGATAATGGCTAATGCACCTATTGCACACGCCCAAAATACTGGCCACCGAAGTTCCGATTCACCCATACCGAGAAACGAATAGATTGTTCCCCCAATAAATCCTAGACCAATTAATTCAAGTATCTTTGTCATGACTATACTAGAGTAAAACAGATAAATGATTTAATGATTTATGCATCTTTATGGATAAATACCTGATGGTTATTTTTGGAATGATGTTCGTTGGTATGGCAATTGCATTTGTCTCACCTTCAGGCGAGATACGCCCTCAACCATTTCTTGCATTATTTTACGCTTCTTTAGGTGGTGCTATAGGCATTATAATATACAGTTCTTACAAAAGCAGAAAAGAACAACAAAGAATAAGACGTGAAAGACGTTAGAAATCCAAAAAATAATTCTATAATTCTAGACCAAATGTTCCTGCAAGTTGTGAGAATTGCTTGTAGGACTCGAGATACTGTTTTCCTTTTGGAGTAATAACAAAAACATTTTTTCCATCATATTCAATTCTGTTAATTAAACCAGCACCTGTTAAATTTTTCACAAATTTCTCTAATCTAGAATGTGAAAGATTTGCCTTAGTAAGAAGAGATGTTGTTTTAATACCCTCTTGACCACATTGCTCGGTCTGATATAACATATCAGCTACTATTTGCATGCTACTTCTATAGGTCATTGTTAAAATGAATCTCAATATGTGATATAATAGTATTACTTGATTTTGTCTGATCAGATAAATAGGTATTTTTTACTTTGTGAAATGTGTCTGAAAACTCGATAATTAAATGGGAAAATGAGTTTTTGGGGGTTGGATATCGATATTTTGATGTCAG
>CAZMBA010000039.1:0-8595 GCA_964564665.1 uncultured Candidatus Nitrosopelagicus sp.
GCATATAATGTCTCAATTAGAATAACGCCGATAACAATTCTACCTCCAGACTTTAATTTATCCTCACAAAGTTGTACAATTTCCTGTGTGTCACCGCCAGTTCCGCCTATGAAGATTGCATCTGCTTCTGGCAGGTCAGAAATTTTCTCTTTTGCATTACCTAGAATTAAGGTTGTATTATCTACACCAAATTTTTTAAGATTTCTATTAGTAAGTTCTATTGGATTAGGATCAAGATAAACACCTATCACTTTTCCATCTGATTCAACCTGTAATCCTGCTTCTACAGTGATTGAACCACTACCACATCCTATATCTAGTATAGTTTGACCTGGAACTAATCTAGCTTTACTAATCTGTATAGCCCTTATTTCCTCTTTGGTGATTGGAACTGATTCTGTTCTATCAAATTCTTCGTCTGGGATTCCAGGAGTCTTAAATTTCCACATTTAATCACGTCTAGGTTTATGGGAATGGAATGATGCTAGAACTGCTGGTACTTGTGTACACAAATGTGTATGATACTATCCAGACAAATAGGTAAAGGAAAACAAAACTGCCAATTCCAGTTGTGACATACTTCTTTCTGTTTGGAATTCTAATTTTCCATGATTTTGCAATAATGGCTGTTGCTATGAAGAGCATTATCATAAAGCCTATTGATGTACATCTTTTTTATTCTACATCTTGAATATCATCGAATGCAAAAGTTGCTATGATACCACCTATAACTGCAAATACAACACGCATCCAAAATAGCCTGTCAGTTAGTTTTTTTGTTGCGGATTTATCCTCTGCACTCTCTTCTACCTCTTTTGGCTTAGATTCTTTGTTTGGAGCTTCTTCCTCTATTTTTTCACCAACATCGACCTCAACTACCTCTTCAGATTGCTCTGGCTCAACTTTCTTTGCAATCTCAGGAGTTGAATCTTCTTCAGGTTTTACAGATGTGTCAACTTCATCCTGATATGGAGATACTAGAATGTAACCTTCGTCTGTTTTTACCATACTGACACGGATTTTTCGTGGTGGACTACGAGCCCCACGAGCCCATATAATATGACTAATTTCTTCATCAATCTTAATTTCATGTGTCTTCATATGCCTTCTTGCAAACTCCTTGATCATATTGATGGCACGAACTGCTCGATGATTGTTAGCACTAAGAAGAACTTTTCCTAATGGAATTGTATACACTCGTTCAAGTTCTTGAGACATTATCCAACCTCAACATCTGTGCTTCTCCACTTTCTGGCTTTTGGATTAGTTCTCACAGCCCTCTTAGTTTTGAGAATTACCCAAGAAGGGACAGCATTAGCTTGTCTTGTTTTTTTCATTAATCTAATTTTTCTTGCTGAACTTTTTCGAGTTGCCATAAAAGTTCAGGCATGAAACCCTCTTTTTAAATCAAACTAGAAGACTTGCCTACAAAACAAAGTATTCAGCATCTGGATGATGAATTATAATGGCTGCGGTTGATTGTTCGGGAATGATCTGCCCAGATTCAGTTAGTTCCATACCAGAATCTTCCCCATGAATTAATTTCCAAACAATATGATGCTGACTTGTATCGGGACAGCTTGGATAACCCCAACTGTATCTGAGGCCGCCTTTTTCCTTGATTCCTAATTCGTCCTTGATTTTCAAGTTAATCCATTCTGCAATAGCCTCTGCCGTCTCAACTGCTAGCCCATGGAGATAATATGCATCAGTGTATTTGTCTTCTTTATCCCATTTTTCTATGATCTCGGATGTTTTTTTACCAACTGTAACTGATTGAAATGCAACAATATCATCTTCGCCGAAGTAATCTGTTAAACATAGATGCTTATTTTTTGAAGATCTTGGAAAATCAAAAAATAATTCCTCTCCACTAGGATGATCAACTATCAGTTTGTTATTACGGTTATGACATTTGAAGTAACCGTAAACAGCTTCTGGCTCAAATAATTTTTCGTCAACAACTCTTTTCTTCCATTCTTCAAAGAGTTTTTCAGGATCCTCTATCGATTCCACGTTAGATTTACCCTTTAGTCCCCAAGAGAGTTTGAATAGTGATTTCTTATTGATAAATTTCCAGATTTCATTAAGATCAATTTGATGCATGTCAAGTCTAGTCACATCGTTAATTTTTGGAGGTGCTGGAGCTTTTACCGGCTTAATTCCACTATGTGGTAGATTCTGAGATTCAGAACTAGTTGGTTTGGTTTCTTTCCATTTTTCTAATTTTTCTCTCCATGTTTGAACAAATTCGTCTCTCTCGTCAGACACAAGTTTGTCCATAGTTTTTAGGCCATCAAACATTGTACTACAGTAGAAAATTCCATGCTCGTAAATCCCATCATGCTTTGCGATACGGTTAATGTAATTACTGTTTATTGCTGCACCGCCGCATAATATTGGTAGTGTTACATTTGTCTTTCTAGCATGCTCTACGAAAAACTGCATTTGTTTGGACGTCGAAACCAATAATGCAGAAAGCCCTACAGCGTCAGGTTTCACTTCATCAATTTTTTCCACAAACTTTTGAAGTGGAACCTGCTTACCTAAGTCATAAACAGTATAGCCATTATTTTCAAAAATTGTCTTAACTAGATTCTTTCCTATATCATGGACATCACCATAAACAGTGCCCAAAACTAGCTTGCCCTTTGTTGTTCCCTCTTCTTTCAGTAGATATTTTTCTAGTTCCCTCACTGCAGATTTCATGCATTCGGCTGATTTTAAAACAAATGGAAGAATTAATTCACCAGCACCAAACTTATCACCTACAATCTTCATTGCTGGTAGCAAATCGTCATTTAAGGTCTGGATTGCCCCATCATGTGTAACCTGCTTTGTAGCATCAATGAAAAGCGAACCTTCTTTTTCAGAAACATCAACAGATGATTTTTCAGCTATTGAGGCAACTACATCATTCTCTATGCCGTCTTTTAGTCTATTGATTATTCTGAAATTAGCCCGTTTACCTGGAGGCCATGATGGATCAACATCAATTTTTTTAGTTTTTACTGATTCGTCTGATGCAGTGTTTTCAAAGTGTGTTATAAGTTCTGATAATGCATTATCATGCCTGTTAAAGATCAGGTCTTCGACAATTTTTCTTTCATTCTCATCAATCTCTGTGTATGGTGTTATTTCTTTAGCATTAACAATTGCACTATCCAATCCAGATTGTACCGCATGATATAGAAAGACTGAGTTAAGTACCCTTCTTGCTTGTGGTGCTAATCCAAAGCTAATGTTACTTAGACCTAGAGTTGTAAACGCATTTGGAAACCTTTCTTTTACTAGTTTAATTCCTTCAAGTGTATTCTTCCCTGCGTTACGAAATTCTTCTTCGCCTGTTGCCAGAGTAAATGTGAGAACATCAAAGATGAATTGCTCTAACCGCAGACCGTATTTTTTTCCAGATTCGTATAACAGTTCAGCAGTCTCTACTTTTTGCTGTGGCGTTTTTGCCATGCCAGCAGGACCAATACATAATGCAATTGCGGGAATTCCATACTTTGCCATCAATGGTGCAAGTGATTTGAATCGGCTCCCATCACCCTCAAGATTTATGGAATTGATTATAGGTTTTCCAGGTATTTGTTGAATTGCTGATTCGATTACATCTGGATCTGTTGAATCAATTACAAGTGGTGCATCTATTTCTAGGCTTAAATTTTTTACAAGTTTTATCATGAAATCTTTTTCATCAGATCGTTCTGTTGTTGCAACACATACATCAATACAATGTGCACCATCCTCGACTTGTGTTCGTGCAAGATCAACTAAACCATCAAAATCGTCATTAAGAACAAGACGTTTTGCTTTTTTTGAACCCTGTGTGTTTACACGTTCCCCAATAATGAGGGGTCCAACTTCTTGTTTTAGATCAACTGACTTTATTGCAGAACTGACTCTTTGCTTTAACAATACATGTTTTAGATGAATTTTTTCTAAATACTTATCTCATCAATCTTTCTTTTGCGAGTCAATAACTTTTCTTAATGCCTTGATGTGTTCAGGATTAGTCCCACAGCAGCCACCAATGACATTGATTTGTGGGTATTCTGAAAGAAACGAGTCCATGGCTTTAGCCATTTTTTCAGGCGTCATCTTGTATACAGCCTGTCCGCCTTCATTTTCAGGCATACCAGCATTTGGGATAATTAATAGTGGTTTATGCTTTTGATCATTTAGCCATTGAATACTTGGTTCCATCTCTATTGGACCAGTAGAGCAATTAAGACCAAATATGTCAATTCCCATTTCGGAAATTGTTGTGTATGCAGATTGTACATTTGTCCCAAGCAACATTTTGCCATATTGGTCCAGTGTCACATTTCCAATTAGTGTTATTTCTTTACCTGTCTTTTCTATAGCATTATGTGATGCCTCAATTGCTAGTTTGACCTCTAAAATATCCTGACTTGTTTCAATTAGCAACGCATCTGCACTTCCCAAAATTAATCCTTCAGCTTGTAGCTCAAATGCTTCACGAATCTCATCAAGAGATATCTGTCCCAAATCAGCATCGTTAGAACTGGGAAGATAGCCGGTTGGACCCATTGAACCAATAACGAATCTTTGTTTGTCAGAAAACTCATCACACACACTTCTTGCAAGTTCAGCATTCTTTTGGTTTAATTCTATTGTTCTATCACCAAAACCGTATTCGTCAAGTTTGATTTTGTTTGAACCGAATGTATTAGTTTCAATGCAATCTGCACCGGCTTCAAGATATTTTCTATGAATAGTTTTAATCAATTCGGGGCGAGTTTGTGAAAGACCATCATTGAAGCCATCCTTGTTATCTGGAAAGTCTTCTGGTTTTGGTTGATGCTTTTGAATTTCAGTTCCCATAGCACCATCAAATAACAGAATTCTTCTTTCCAATGCTTGTGCGAATGTTTCTTCAGTCATTTTGTAATCTTGTTAAAAATTCTAATGCTCCTTTAAAATCATTTGGTGAGGTTAATAGAACATCGTTAGTTATCTGTTCAATCTTTTTTACAAATTCAGAAAAATTACTATCATAACTAGACCAATTGAGGTTTAGAAAATCTGCAGATTTTGAATTTTTTTCTGATGGGTATAAAACACATGGTATTATTCTAAATTCTTTTGGCTGTAAATGTGATGATATTCTTTGGACCTGTGATATATCTTGGATTACTTGTGTAACGAATCCGTTAGGTTTTGCAATGATTTTTTTTGTGATTTTTTCAAAATTAGGATTACTTGGTAGTGACAAAAAGATCTCAATCTTATCATTGTAATGTGAATTGACTAATTCCTGTACTGCCTTACTAGGAATTACTCCTGAATTTTTATGCATTGTTTTTGACGGATCACCCATAAGAACAAGGACGCCGTCAAGTTTTGCTTTAATTGAGGCTTCAACTAAACTAGAAATTTCTTTAAGATTCTTATCAATAACACGTAAACTGATTGTAATATTGAGTTCTGGAAACTTGTGCTTGATCTCGGTGCCGAGGATCAATGGAGATAGACGCTCCACTCCTAATACAGAGTCTGTTAGGTGTATTCCATCACATAGTTTACTAATTTGTTCAATTCTTGCAAGTAAAACTTCAAGTCTATCTGGGCTGTCAAAAACTTTTGGAGGGTTGATTTCGTATCTAATAACCATATCAGATTTGTTGAATAACTTGATTAAAACTTCTCTATTCCAAAATTATTTTCGAACAGATTGATTAGATTTTTAAATAAATTGAACCAAGTTTGGTTGTGAAGAACATACTTCTCCTATTTGGTGTATTAGCATTGTTTTCAATAGTCATTCCTCAGATTGCTGAAGGTGGTATGTATGGTGAGGTATACATACCTGACCACGAATTTATTGGCTTTTATGATGAGACTGATACATACACAGTTTTTGCTGGAATAAAAAACAAGGAATACTATCCGATAATTCCGACAGTCACAATTACCATACAAGACGGTGACTCGAAAATTGTTAAAGAGTATGAACTGTCTACAATAATGCCTGATAACATGTTACCAATGAAAGTTCAGATTCCGGAGGTGCAAGGTGAAAATCCAATTTTAGAAAAATCATTAATATCATATGTAGAATCTAAAAGATCATTTACCGGTGGTTATATCATTTATGATGAATCATTAATAATTCATGAAGATGGTAGTCTTACTGGAAAAATCCGAAATGGCGGCGAAAATGTATTTGAGCAATTTCGAATTTATGCATTAATCAAAGATAAGAATGATATCATAATTGATATAGCATCTTCAGAAATTTTTGAGCGAATGAATCCAGGTGATGTTTTTGATTTTAAATTGATGGCATCTCCACATATTGCAGACAGAGTTGATTATTACAGTTGTTTTGCATTTGGTGATGATTCAATAATGCCACTTACAGTGAAAAAGGGGGATGATGAATTCACATTTAGATATACAGCTAATGCTTGGTTTAAAGATGGTGAGTTTAGCGATGATGGAACACAGCTCTCAATGTATTCTCTAAATGGCTTCCAACTTCCGATGGTTGGTAGTTTTGAGTTCCCAACAAATTCTATTCATGAGAAATATGATGTAGTGTTAGATGGTGAGAAATTTGGTATTGGTGCAAGCTCCAAAGATTCAAAAATACAGTTTACTGAAAAAGTTGAAACGCTGCAGAGCATAGATGAGATGGGAAACTGGCATCTATATTTTGAAGTACCTCAAGGATTTCAAGGAAATGTAATAATCTCAGGGTTCATGGGAAATGATGGAACAGTAACGGTGGCTGACGAAATCGAGTTAACCAATTTAGTTTATTATGAAATTTTAGGTGGTCAAGTTGAACAGATACTTGCCAAACCAAACGAAGCATCACTGGTGATAATAATGGAGGCTGAAACAGATGGTGAAATAATGATAAAAATGAATGAATTTCTAATAAGGCCATTTGACAATGATGAGTATATTGCGCTGAATCATATCAAACCTGGGTTTTTTAATGAAGATACAGAAACACACTATCTGACAGATGAATTTAGTTATGAAAAAGGTAAAACAATAACAATTCCATTTAGTGCTGGAACTGAAAAAATTGAACTCTTTGGAAGTTATGTTGTACCAGAATTTGGTCATATAGTGATGATAATCTTAGTTTCTGGAATAATTGCCATGATAATTTTTTCGAAAAAGACAAACTCAATAACAAACTTGTTTTATACAAAATTGTGACAATAAATAAAATCAGGGATTTACTAACTAGTGGAATTAAACCTGTCATTGAAAATGATGAAAAAAACAAACTGGCTGCAGTTCTGATTATAATTTATGGAAAGATTCCAAAAATACTTATGACAAAAAAACCAATTACCATGAGTCAGCATGGAGGAGAGATTTCATTTCCTGGTGGAAAAATTTCAGATTCTGATAATACATTATTAGATACTGCTATTCGTGAAGCAGCAGAAGAAACCGGTTTAAAAATTCCAAAGGATCTAGTTATTGGTCAGTTAAAACAAGTTACCACATTAAATTCAAGATTCACAATTTTGCCATTCATCTGCATTCTAGATGAGATTCCAGAACTAATATCAAATTCTGAGGTTGAGACATTTCTCAAAATCCCATTAATTCCGTTATTAGAAACCTTAGAAAGTGATCTGGATCCTGATCATAACTCTATTCAGGAGATGTACACATTCATGTTTGAAAGTAATCTGATTTGGGGTGCATCTGCTAGAATGCTAAAGCAGATCGTAGATATTTTTAGAAAAGAGAATCTTGTTTAAAGTGATTCTATAATATCAGATAGATTATCTGATGCTTGCTCTATGATGTCAGGATAATACTCCTCAATGAGATTTGCAATCCTTTTCTTTTCACTAACAGAATATACCGTTTTAAAGTCTGATCTTGATGTGGCTATAATATTATCACTAACCAGCTGCTTAAGATAAAATGATGTAGTTGATGGTGCTTTACGTATATTTTGAACTAGTTCTTGAAATGTAAGTGTGTTATTTTCAACAAGTGATACCAAAATTCTTTTTGGTGTTTCCTGTCTTAGACGTTTTACAAGTTTCGATTCTTCTTCAGATAAATCACAGCTGTAAAATCTAGAAACTCTTGGTGTTCGTTCTATGCGTATGTCTCCAGTAGCTTCAAGTTTCCGAATATAATAACTCATTATTCCATTTTTAACGCCAATTATTTTCATTAACTCACGGAATCTAATTCCAGGATTTCTTTTGATTTCAAAATTTATTAATTGTGTTCTTGATTCCATTTTTTTGTACCTTAATCCTTCCTAAATATAGCTATCGCAAAAAGGCCTATCATTCCAAGCATCATCAAATGTGCAATTTCTTGCGGTGATTCAAAGAAATTATACACGTGTGTCTCTGTTGCATTGATCAATTGTACAATTTCAGCAGCGGCAAATGTCATAAATGCAATAGATGTGATGATCATCTTCCTTGTTCTTAATCTATAATACGAATTTACACTAAGTGTTGTCAAAAAGACAGAAAGGATTATTCCTGCTGTATGCAGTAAAAGATGGTAAATATGATTTCCATGATAAACATGTGGAAGTAAAACTGGTATAGATACCGAACCGACAAC
>CAZMBA010000040.1:0-4176 GCA_964564665.1 uncultured Candidatus Nitrosopelagicus sp.
TTCTTTTAACCCGTAACTTCCAAGACCAGTGTTGCTGTTAATATGTTGAAACAGCTTTTCAATTATTTTTTTCTCTTCTACCATTCTAAAGTTGGATAGAATCTCCGAAGACTTTGAAAATGCTTCTCTAATGCCCTCAGAGCCAGAATACGAAGCGTCAATCGTTGATATGATCATATCCTGTAATCTGTATTCTAGATAATTATTTCTGATAAAATCTTCTTTAGTTGGGCCGGGTCCTGAAATGATTAATCCCTTAATTGGATAAATGTCAATAAAGTATTCTCTTGTTATATGTGCGACACGGTTAAAATAATACTGTAATTCCATCTCACGTAATTTTTGAAATCTTTTTGCAGATTGTCCTCCCTGTCTATGTTTTCCTGCAACACCAGAACCGGTTTCTTTTAGAACCTCAATCTTGTCTCCATGTAATAGTCCCCAACCTGCATCTTTTGCATCAATCGCTAAGATTCCAATCATATTGTCATCTTTTAGCATGTCTTTCAGAATATCAACATGGAAGTGGTCATCACATCTATAGAGAAATGTAGTTAGGTCTTTTGGCGGATCAATTTCATATGCTTTGACAACTTCGCTTCCTGGTGGTCCACCACCTTCTCTTGGAAGTGCACCACAAAAAATCACCAATCCTCGTTCAGGTGTTTTTTTGTAAAGTTTTAGCCTTTGAACAACTTTTGAAAGAGAATCAACTACATGTGTCCGAGTTAAATCCGACTTTATGTTATCCGCAGTGCCTTGCTCTTCGCGTAGATTGTTTATGACTTCATGTAATTGCTTATTTTTTGGAATGTAAACGGTGATAAGTTCTGTACCATGACCTTCTTGCTGAGTAAGCTCATCAAGGGTCTTTCTAATTTTGTATAGTTTCACCGAATCTTGTTTCTGTATCTCAAACTTTCCCATCTTTCTAATTCTAGACCTTCAAACACATTAATTAATCATCAAAAAACGTGTTTATGTTTTGATCGCATGTTTGGTATAATAGATTTAAATAGATTATTTCTACCTGTCAGTTATTGTCACAAAATCAAAGCACAATTACAAAATCAGCAGTTCCAAAATTGGCTATTGCAGTTTTAGCAGTTATCTTTGGACTGGGCCTATTTGTGGTTGGTTTTGATCAGGGACATATCTTTAGTCTAGTCATGGGCGAATCAGCATTTGACGAAATGTTCATACATGAACTTACTCATGATTTAAGACATGCTGCTGGTTTTCCATGTCACTAATCTAACAGGATCTGATAGTAAATGAAGACTGGTATCTTCGTAGTTATTGTTTTACTCTCTGGATGTTTTGCCGGAACCATTTATGGGGCTCTGAACCTCGTAATTGTTGAACCATATCTTGACGATGCAACAAGCATAGAGAATCAGAATCTATTCAAATCAGGTGAGGAAGAAGACACGCCACAATTTTGGGTTGAATATTATGAATATCGGTCATGGCAAAAAGGCGGAGAAGTTCTCGCAGGTGCCATATTAGGCACATCGATTGGTTCATTATTTGGAATCGTTTATGCATTGTCTAAGAAGTCACTTCCTAGCAAAAATAACATTGGTAAAACATTGATCCTCGCAGGGTTAATGTGGTTCACACTATTTGTAATTCCATTTTTGAAATACCCAGCAAATCCTCCAACTGTAGGTGAAGCAGAGACGGTATTCTTGCGTGGTATTTTGTATTTGTCATTCATTGCTATTTCTGGTTTATTGGCAGTTGGATTCTATCAAGTTTTCAAAAGACTGAAAGGCAAAAATAAGATTTTAGCATTTGTTGGTTATGGTGTATTCATCAGTCTAGTATTTTTCATAATGCCAGACAACCCAGATAAAATATCTGCACCGATTGAATTAGTTAATGGCTTTAGAGCAGTTGCATTTTTCACAAGTAGTGTATTTTGGTTTACATTGGCATTAATCCTTGGCGCCTTCTGGCAAAAAACTAATCCAGATCTTTCTAATACTTAAACCATGATATTCTAAATTCTTAGAATATGTAATATGACCGATTAACTTAATAAAAGAAATTTTTAGAAAATTTTAATGGCAAAACATCTAACATTACCACAATTAAAAAAATATGATGTTACACAAAAAGTAATAGAGATGTTAGCTGATACAGAATCTCGAGCAATATTATTTTCAATTATTCGACGTGGTAAAACTGCAGCAGAACTTTCTGAAAAACATAAAATTCCATTAAGTTCTGTTTATAAGAAAATTTCTGATCTACAGGAATTATCATTGATTAAGGTCGACAGTTGGGAAATTTCTGAAAAAGGAAGAAAATACAAGGTTTACAAGAGTCGAATTAAAAATGCTGAAATCAATATAAAAAAACCAGAGCCAGTACTCATACTAATACCAAACAGTTAACGCCAAAATGAAAAAAAGTTCCGTTAGAGAGGCATTACCCAAGCCAAACATTCTTCAATTAAGTCAGTTTGATATAACTCAAAAAATCATGGAATCATTGGTAAATGCATGCCACCGGTCTGTACTGTATTCAATAATCGAGTCTTCAAAAGACGCTAACCAAATTTCTCAGGAACTGAATATTTCATTATCAGCTGTATACAAAACTTTGAACCAATTAGAAGAATTGACGTTAGCTCAGGTTGAAAAATTTGAATTTAGTGATGGTAAAAAAATAAAATTGTATAAAAGCAGAATAGGAAAGGCTGAGATAAAACTTGAAAAGTTTGATGCAGTTCTACATCTATTTCCAAATAAAAATTACAATGGAAAAGATTCTGATTTTACAAAATGAATCTATGAATTCAGATCATACCTATCTTTTATTAATTGAATAATTTTAGGAAGCTCATGAATGCAAATCTTTCAACTCATGGATTACATGATGCAGCACAGATAGGAATGCGTGCAGCTATAGGTGTTATCTTTATTGCTCATGGTTTTGGGAAATTTGGCAATCCTGGGTTTGGGGGCTGGATATCTAGTATGGGAATACCAGCTGAGATGCAGATTCCAATTGCACTTGCAGAATTCATTCCAGGAATTTTATTGCTGATAGGTGTCTTAACTAGAATTTCTGCATCAATAATTTCAATCGTGATGTTGGGCGCAATATTTCTTGTAAAGGGTGCGTCAAGTCTTACAGGCGAACATGGTTATGAATTTGACTTGATATTGCTTGCAGCATGCTTAGTTGTTATAGTTGCAGGCCCGGGAAGGATCTCATTATCCCACGTACTCAAAAAGGTTCCAAGGGTATTGCAATAACTTACGTAGTTATTTCTTTTAGCATATTTTTTGATTCGGCTATTTTTATTTCACGCGCAATTCTTTTTCCCATACTCATATTCTCATTGAATAATAATGAATAGTAGGGTGAGCCATCCATGTAGATGTTAGTTCCTTCAACAATTCTAGCTGAAAATTCAAATGATGTGAATTTAGCATTTTCATCATAGACTCCTTCAATACAAAATGGACCATTCATACCTGGAGAAACAACTCTTTTTGCAGCCTCTACAAAATTTTCGCCCATTGTATACACTTCATCTAACAATGATTCTCTCAAAACTAGTGGGCTATTTCCAATTACGTTAAAGGATGGAACTTTGTCTGATTTTAATTGTTGTTCTGATGGAATCCTGCCAAGACCTTCAATATCCGATTCATGTCTTTGATCAACTCCAAAGAATTCTAATTCATTAGTTAGTGGTGAGTAAAAGAATTGTAAATATGCTAAAACACCTGCCGCATATTCTTGAATGTATAGAGTTTCATCTTTAGAAATTACACCTTGAGAAATTAACTGATTTCTTTTTGTATTGTAGTCTTCTTCATTAGCTGCCATGAAATATCCTTTACCGCCGGCAGCACCCTGCCTTTTTACAATCACTAATTTTTCAATATTTTTTGGATCTGTTACTGGTTTTGGCATCGGAAGTGTAGCTTCTCTCATGAGCTTTTCTTTCATCTCTCTATCTGATTCCCATCTGAGAATCCATTTGTTTCCAAAAATTGGTACGTTAATTGATTCAATCTCTTCAGAACTCATTTGCGCTATTAACGTTCCATGAGGAATTAATATTGCATCTTGCTGTTTTAGTTTATCTTGTATTTCTTGATTTAATATATCAGAAAATTTCTCAACAATGATTAATTCATCAATGAATGGAAA
>CAZMBA010000041.1:0-5598 GCA_964564665.1 uncultured Candidatus Nitrosopelagicus sp.
AAGTTAATTCTTAATTATATTATTAATAATTATATTCTTAATATTCTAAATAAGATGCAAATTCTGAATAATCTAAAGACGAATAACCTTCTGAATAAGAAAAAGCCGATGCACCTGCTGAAGAAGCAAAAGATAAGTAGAAATCAGAATAATTCCAGTAGAAAAAAAAGTTAACAAAGGTTTTAGTCCATAAGTTTCTCAATATTACAAAGTTGACGGTTAAAAATTTACCAGAGAAAGAAAGATCTGTTCACGTTGCGGTAAGGGAGTATACATGTCAGAACATAAAAACAGAAGAACCTGTGGTAAATGTGGTAACACTGAATTCATTCAATAAATTTTTTTCTTTCTAACTCTAGAATTCTTTATCTGAATCTGTTCTAATTTCTTTAATAATGCTGGATCCATTTTTAACTTAGATATAGATTTGGCAGTTAATTTTACATTGTTTGAATCTAAATTAATTTTGGAAATTGGGAGATTTTTTTCTATCCATAATTCTACTGCTTTATTTTCTAATTTATAATCTCTAAATCCAGATGGAAATTTTTTTATTATGTGTTGTAGAAGAGTCTTATCATCAAAAACGCTTTGAGGTTCAAGTAGTCTAGTATAATCGGAGTAAATATTTTCAAAAAGATTTCCTGATATCTCATCAGATATAATATTCATTTTGGATATACGTGAAATTAATTCTAAATAATGCAAGAACTCATGTGCAAGAATAGCATGAATTGTTCCTTTTAATCCAAATGCTACAAGTGGGGCAGAAATTTGAATGATGACCTGGCTTGAATTGTTTGAAAAGATAGGGATAGTTCTTGCAAAAAGAATACCATAATCAAAAGAATTTGTTCCAGAACTAACAATGATCGATGGTTCCACATATGAAATAGGAAATTTGATTCCTGATGCCTTTTCAATTCTGGCAATTCCTTCTAAAACCAAAGAAAATCTACTATTAATTAATTCAAATATGTCCTTTGGAATTAAATTATTTGTGAATGCTTCATACACTCTTTGTAACTGGTCCATAGTGTAAATTGAAAAATTTGTATAAAAAATGTTAATTAATTAATTATGACACAACATCTATTTTTTTGAAATCAAATTGCAGACACTCACACTGAGTTTTTAATAAATTTGTTAAATTGGGAGAAACATAACTACTTTTAATGAATGATTTTATTGGTATTCCACCATCTGCTAATATAGTAATGTTTAATAAATTCGAAGCAGTTTTTTTAAAATTAATTTTATAGATTTTCTTTACCATAGTTTTTTTATCATCTACATGTATCTCTAATGGCATCTCTAATTTTTCTATCTTCTTTAGCGTAGTCAATTTGACGGTTTTCTCTGTTTTTATTAAAATTAAAACTTTTGATTTGAAAAAAATCTGACCAGTTGGTGGTTCTAAAATTTTTCTTAACTCGATTAATTCAATTCCATCTAGTATAGTTTTTCTACGAAGAATGACTTTTCTTTTTTTCGGATTGATTATTTTCACAAAAAAAGGTCTGCCATTCCCTAAAACTAAACTAGACTTCTCTTCTCCGCCTACCCAATTGATCCTTATTTGTTGACAATTAAATTTTCTAATCAAAAACTCTGATATTTTACCTTCAACACTATTAAAATTCTCTAATCCATGAAAACTACAATTATGACATCCTTTACCAGCACAGTTATTACAATTACGTTGCTTCTGTGCTAATGTTCGTATTTTTTTGATATATCGTCCATAAACAAACATTGGTTTGGAATTGATCTTATACGAATCATCTTTCAGATTTATTTTAATTGTCAAGTCTGGATTTCTATGCTTGATCTTTGTCTTTGTTTTTCGAGATAGTTTTTTTGCTATCTCATTGTTCAAACTTGATTTTATACTATTAACTCCCTTGATTTGAAATTGAGACTTTATTTGATCATCCCTATCTATAAGAGAAGGTTTTATTATAATCCCAGTTTCAAAACTTGAAAATTCATACGGTGCTATTTCCATTAGTGCTTTTCCTACAATATCATCAACTTTTTGAAAAATATCCTTACAGATAAAACATTTTTCTGTTGTATTTTTAGATTTTTTTGATTCTAATCGCAATGAGCAAAAATTACACAGATTATATTTTTTAGAAATTCCTTTAGTTGCCATAGTTGTTTTTTGGTTTTTCACTATACTTGGAAATTAGTTTGATTTAATGAGTATTTTTGCTTGATACTAACCAAGACCAAGCTTCCTCATCATTCCTTGCATCTGTCTTCCTTTAGATGCCTTCATCATTGTTTTTGAATTTTTATAATTTTTTAATAATTCCTTAACCTCATGCTCAGGCCAACCAGAGCCTCTTGCAATTCTTTTGATCCTTGATGCATTTAATAGATCTGGATTAGCCTTTTCGTTTGTATTCATGCTTTGAATAATGTATCTCCATCTATCAACACGTTCTTCCATTTGTTCAAGCTGATCTTCTTTAACCATACCAGACAGACCTGGCATAGTCTCCATAAGATTTTGTAATGAACCAACTTTTGTGACTTCTTCTAACTGATAAAAGAAATCCTCCATGTTCATTTTTCCACTAGAAATTCTTTTTAGACGAACTTCATCAGCCTCATTTTCAAGTCTCTTGGCTAAATCAAGAACCGCCTGAACATCACCCATTCCTAATAACCTGCCTACAAATCTTGTTGGCGAAAATTGCTCTAAATCATCTATTCTTTCACCAGTGCCAACATACATTACTTGTGCACCAGTAGCAGCAGATGCAGCCAATGCACCACCGCCTTTTGCAGAACTATCTAATTTTGTAATTACAATTCCACCAACTTTAACAATTTTGTTGAATGCTTCTGCTTGTGAAAAACATTGTTGGCCTATTGTTCCATCAATTACTAGTAATGCAAGATCTGGCTCTGCAACTTTGCTAATTTGTGTCATTTCATCTAAAAGATCTTTTTCTTCTTTGTGCCTACCTGCCGTGTCAATTAGAATTATATCAAGATTCGAATTTTCAAAGTGTTTTAATCCTCTTTTAACAATTTCAGGAGAATCTTTACTTTTTTCATCGCCAAATACTTCTACATTTGATTTTTCACACATAGTTCGTAGTTGAACCAATGCACCTGGTCTAAATGTATCAGCGCCAATTACACCAACACGATATCCTTGTCTTGTTAGAAATTTTGCTAATTTTGAAGAAATGGTAGTCTTTCCACTTCCCTGAATGCCTAACATTAATACTTTGTTGACTTTACCAGATTTGAAATGAAATTCTGCATCATTACCAAGTAGTTTTGACAGTTCGTCATAAAGAATTTTTACGATGTGATCTTTTCGTGAAAGACCTGGTGGTGGAGTTTCATTTAATGAACGTTCTTCTAGATTCTTCGTAATTTCTAATACCAATTTAACATTAACATCAGATTGCAATAATGAACGTTGCACATCTTTAGCTAACTCTTTGATTAATTCTTCATCAACACCAGAAGAACTAACAATTTTTTTTATTGCTGACCTTAATCCATTTTTGAGGCTATCAAGCATTATTTTGTAATTCAGCCTCCACTATTTCAAATCTTCCTCTAATACCATCCCAATTTTTGTTTGAATTAATGATTTTGATTCTATTTTTAAAAAGTGGACAATTAATTACAAATGTCTCTGCCTCACCACCTTCAAAATTTAGATTAAAAGAAAATTTTTTACTTAGCCGCTGAAGCTCCTCTAATTCTAAACTACCAATAGTTTTTCCGAGCCAAGTTTCATCTAAACCTCCTGAACTAACACTTGAAATGATAAATTCAAAATTGTTTTTCAGTAACTCATTCATATATTCAGATGGATTTTTTTGCCAAATTGGTGAGATTAGGGTTAAATTATTTTTTTTACAAAGCGAATTAAATTTATCTTTCTGATATTCACTTAAAATACCTCCATGAATTATTCCTTCAAAATCATAAGTCTTTTTTGCGGTTTTGATCAATTCATCTAGAATTAATTCTTCAATATCTGACTTGATGGTATCTATAGATTGTATAACTTGTGGTATCTCCATAGCACGAGATTGTAGTTTTGTTTGTTCTATATTAGGAAAATGTAACAGATGGCTTTCGTCAGAGTTAGGCTGTGTTGTTATCAGAACTATTATTTCATGCCCAGACTTTTTTGCATCATAAATTGCATATGTGCTATCCTTTCCTCCAGAAAAAAATGCTGCTAATTTCATGTTATCAACTGTGATTTGGATGCTTCAAAACTCATAATCTTCATCAAAAATCAGATGGCTTTTCCAAACATCATCAGCATCCGTTAGGATGTTTTTATTCGCATTATTTTTGTTCTTCCCATCACATTCCAGTATTCAACATCTTGGCCTTGCTCCAGATGTCCATCAACTTCCTCATCTACCATCGCTATGTCAACTGTTTCAAAGGTTTCAGAATCCATTACCTGAATCTCAGATCCAGTCATTGAAATTATCTGTCCAGTTCTTTTATCGATTAATGGTACATGGACTTGCATGCTAACAGGCCCAACATGTGGTCTTTTTGCACCATCAAAAACACCAACACCCACAATACGTGCTTTTGCCGCACCATGTTTTCCAGGTTTACTGGTATCATATTCAGAAATTCTGCATGGTTCACCAGTTGGTTGATCGCCTACTGGTAAAAGTATGTAAGAGCCAATTTTTAATGAACCTAGATCTGATGGTTTACTCATACAGAATCAAATTTTTGACGACTATTTACCTTTTTTTATTTTAACTTTTCAAGAATTGAAAAACTTACAAGATTATTCATTACTATACCTTTTCTACAAATATCACGTCTTGTCTGTTCACAATATTTGTTATCACTTTGATGACTTTTATCACTAGATATTTCAAACATGACTATATGATCATTATATGGAAAAGTAAATTTTGGAGATTCGTTTGCATACATTTCCATATGACCAAATCCAGATATTCCAATCTTATCTCTTCTTGCAACATGAACTGCTACGTCTCGTAAATCATCTGAGGAATCGCCATATTCTAAATAATAAACAGAAATAAAATTTGTTTTTCCATTTGCCCCACGTTCAAACATAATATTATCAAAATTGAAAATAAATGATGGTTTGTCTTGAATATGGATAGAAAGTTCTTTTTCAATTTTCTCTACCTTTTTGAATTTAGCTAATAAAAAGTGGTTCACAGATGATGAAAAATATGGTTTACTGTCTTCAGAAAAAGTGGCTGTGACAAAAAAAAGTGATGAGATATTTCTTGAATTTATCCAAAAGTCCTTTAATTCGATTGAATCGTGGTTATGCAAATAAGGTGCACAAACATATCCACCAACACTATTGATCGACTTGACCATAAGCTTTCTTTCCGAAAAGGTATTTAATTTTTAGGAAAGTCTATTCTAAAACTAAAGTTAATAATACAAAAAGATTGCAAGATATCAGTCCCCACTTAGCTCAGCCTGGTAGAGCTTCCGGCTGTAGTTGTCGGCTTAGGGCTGAAAAACAGCAGTCTACTAGGCATACAGAAACCGGGTTGTCGAAGGCTCAAATCCTTCAGTGGGGACCATATTTTTTGA
>CAZMBA010000042.1:0-10270 GCA_964564665.1 uncultured Candidatus Nitrosopelagicus sp.
CCACTATCTTTTGCAGGGAATATTGATATTGATCCGACTTTGAATTCTGTAATTAAAGTTATAATCGCTTTAGCACTAATCTTTGTCTGGATAGTGATTCTAACAAAGGTAAAAAATTGGATTTTCAAAAAACAACTAAAATCTTAACATCAATTAGTCATGTAAAAATACTCGGTTAAAATATTGATAGTATGGTAGGGCCACAAGATGGGGGATTTGGATTTGATCAATCAAAAAAATATACTTCAATAGATAATTTAGACAAAATCTGTGTACAATGTCAGGCTGGCCAACATAAAAAATGCCTTGCAAAATTAAAACAGCAGGAAAGATGTGATTGTGAACACTGTATCGTTTTTGGTTAGAAGTCTTTTAAATTAATTTTTTTACTATGTGTAATTAGACTGGCTGACCTAAAAAAAACTGCTAATGAATCTTTACAACCTATGTCACATGATTCTTGAACAGTTACCTTATTTGTTTCAGAACTGTTAAGATTGAAAATTGCAGAAATCAATGGCCCGATTGCGGCCCTTCCACCAAATGCAGTTTTATTATCAATAAACCAAAACATCTCCAAAGCACTGGCATCTAGATAATTATCTCTTATGGATTTGCCCTGATCCGTATAGTGACCTACCATTCTCAATCGTCCCTTCGTAAGAAAATTGACAATTTTTGCAAATTGAATACAAACATAGCATTTATCGTCGTAAACCATCAATGGCAATTTTCCTTCTAAACTCATACCCTTCATATGATCGATTTAGATTAAAATTTTAGGATATAGCTATTTATGTAATCTTCATGAATTTTTGCTTGGTATGGGGCTGAATTACTATCAAATTAAAAAAAACGTTCTAAAGGCTAGAAAACTTGTCATAAGGGGTACTACTGCGGCTGGCTCTGGTCACCCAGGTGGTTCATTTTCTATGGCAGAAATTATGGGCTGTATTTTCCATAAACACCTAAAATATGATCCAAAAAATCCTGAATGGGAAGACAGAGACAAGTTAATTTTATCAAAAGGACATGCATCGCCAGGTCTTTTTTCAAATATGGCAGTGGCAGGATATTTTGAAGAAGATAAAATAGAAACTTTAAGACAGTTTGGAAGTAAACTACAGGGACATCCTGATTTGAAATGTCCAGGAGTTGAATTCTGTGGAGGATCACTTGGCATAGGGCTTTCATATTCGATTGGAAATGCACTTGCATCAAAAATTGATGGCAAAGAAAATAGAATTTTTACTGTAATGGGTGATGGTGAGAGTGATGAAGGACAAGTTTGGGAAGCTGCAATGACTGCTGCAAAATATAAAGTTGATAACTTGACATTGATTTTAGATAGAAATTTCATCCAACAAGATTCTTACACCGAAAAAATCATGCCACTAGATGAAAATCTTGAGACTGACGAATTATCTGAAATGTGGAAAGATGCAAGTAGATGGAAGACTGGTGACAAATGGCGTTCTTTTGGATGGAACGTTATTGAAATTGATGGTCATAGAATAGAACAAATTTCTAATGCAATTGATCGTGCAAAAACAATCAAAGGATTACCAACAATTATCATCGCACGAACTATCAAAGGAAAAGCAGTGGAACATATGGAAGATAATCCACAATGGCATGGTAAAGCAGCAAAACCAGAATTTGTTCCAATAATTGAGCAGGAACTTGAATCACAGTTTATGATTGCACCGTCAATAATAGCCGGCGATATGACAAATCTTGCAAAGGAAGTAAAACGATGTGATGACGGCAGGGCAGATTATATACATCTAGATGTAATGGATGGTCAATTTGTTCCAACTACAACCTTTGACCATGTAAAAATAAAAGAACTACGACCATTAACTGTAATTCCCTTTGATGCACATCTAATGATAAACGAACCAGTAAAACATGTTAAAGACTATGTTGATGCTGGCAGTGATATTATTACTGTACATACAGAAGTTTGTGACGAGTCTAGTTTTGGTGAAATACACGATATTCTTAAATCAAATCAAGTTAGTACGGGTCTTGCCATAAACCCAGACACAGAACTTCCAGATTGGTCAAAAAAATTCATACCATTATTAGATCAGTTAATTGTAATGTCAGTTGTGCCTGGTAAATCTGGACAGAAATACATCGAAACATCACACGAAAAAACCCAAAAACTGGTTCAAATTCTAAAGGAAAACCAATTTGAAGGATATATTGAAATCGATGGAGGCGTTACACTAGAAAATGTTGGAGATTGCTTTGCTGATGGCGCAAGGGCATTTGTCGGTGGCAGTGCAATAATTGGTCAAAATGATGTAAGATTGGTTATTAGAGAATTCAGAAATAAAATTCTAAGATCAAGAAGAAAACTCTTGATTCAAAAAGCAAATGAACTTGGCGGAACAGAATTGGTGAATAAATGGATAGATCTACATGTTGTTGGTAAGAAAAAAGACGAATTGTTACAGATTGCAAAGGAGTTAGGATACCAATGAGTGATGAAATTCAATATGGCGATATGAGAACAGAATATGGAAAATCCCTGATTGAATTAGGTGAGCAGGACAAAAATGTTGTTGTACTAGGTGCGGATACTACTGATTCACTAAAGACTGCTAACTTTGGCAAAAAATTTCCTGAGCGCTTTTTTAATGTCGGAATAGCAGAAGCAAATTTAGTTTCTGTTGCCGCGGGATTAGCTTATTCTGGAAAAACATCGTTTGCAAGCACCTATGCAATTTTTCTTCCAGGTCGTTGTGTTGATCAGATCAGAAATGCTATAGCATATCCATCGCGTGGAGACAAAAAAGGACTTAATGTGAAACTAGTAGTTTCACATGGAGGGTTATCAGTTGGTGCTGATGGTGGTTCACATCAGCAACTTGAAGATATAGCAATAATGCGTGCAATACCAAACATGCGTGTTTTGATCCCTGCTGATTCTACCTCAGTATCAAAACTTACTTGGATTATAGCACAACAATACGGACCTTTCTACATGAGGATGGCACGTTCAAAAGTTCCAATCATATATGATGAATCACAAAATTTTGAAATTGGAAAGGGCATTACTATAAGAGATGGTTCTGACTGCACAATTGTTGGATGTGGAATTACAGTAAAGATAGCATTAGATGCCGCAGATCAACTAAAGCAAGAAGGAATATCATGTAGAGTGATAGATTGTTTTACAGTAAAACCAATTGACAAAGAAATTCTAGAAAAAGCAGCAAGGGAAACTGGCGGAATTGTTACATGTGAGGAACATAATATTTTGGCAGGACTCGGCTCTGCAGTTTCTGAGGTAGTATCAGAATCCTATCCGGTTCCAATAAAAAGAATTGGTGCACAGGACATGTTTGGTGAATCAGCACGTGATAATGAAATACAATCACTTTTCGAGAAGCATGGTATAACATCAGTTAATATAGCAAATATGGTAAAAGACATTAGGAGTAAAAAATAATGAAAATTTTTCTAGATACTGCCAATTTGGATGAGATTAGAAAGTATAATGACATGGGACTACTTGATGGAATCACAACGAATCCTTCCCTCTTAGCAAAAGAAGGAGGAGATCCACACGAAGCAATGGAGGAAATTACACAAATCATCAAAGGTGATGTTAGTTTAGAAGTTGTTAGTACAGATTATGACGGTATGATGGAAGAGGGTAAAAAACTCCGTGAATATGGTGATCACGTTGTTGTTAAATGTCCTATGACCGGTGAAGGACTAAAAGCATGTAAAAGTTTGACTGAACAAGGAATACCTGTGAATGTCACTCTGGTATTTTCTCCAAACCAAGCACTTTTGGCAGCAAAAGCAGGTGCAAAATATGTTAGCCCGTTTATCGGGAGGTTAGATGATATTGGACATACTGGAATGGATCTCATCAAAGAAATCAAGCAAATTTTTGTAAACTATGATTTCACCACTCAAATCCTTGTTGCAAGTGTAAGACATCCACAGCATGTGATTGATGCTGCAAAGACTGGAGCAGATGTTGTTACTTTACCTCCAGCAGTTTTAGGTAAGATGCTTGGTCACGCATTAACAGATAAGGGATTAAAAGCATTCTTAGATGACTGGAAAAAACTTCAATCAGAAAATGCATCAAAATAAATTGAGCGCATTTGACTGGTTTGTTTAAAAAGAATCCAAGACGATATCTGAGAAAATTAGTTAAAGACAAAAAATATGATGAAGCGCTAGAATATGGTCATGAAATTGAAAAAAAACTTGAACATGATCCAGATATTGCATTCATTATTGGTACAATTTATTTCATAAAGGGCAATGTACAAAAAACATTATTCTATATGGATAAGACATTGGAAATTGGTGAATACGATATTGATGCCTTATCTATAAAGGCAAGTGTTCACATACATCAGAAAAATAAAACTAAAGCAAAATTATGTTGTGATAAAATTCGTGAAATCGATCCTAAAAATAAAACTTTACAAGAAATTGAACGTGAAATTAAAAAATTTTAGAAATAAAGGAAATTGATGCATTTACGCATCATAAATCATTAGTCCTTTTTCTTCTAGTGTGGAATGTAAATTATGTACAGATCTATATACATCCGGTTCTTTTTTTGCACCAGTACAAACTAGCTTTCCTGAGGCAAATAATAGAATGACTGTTTTTGGATCAAGCATTCTATGAATCAATCCAGGAAATTGTTCAGGTTCGTACATACTTCTAGGTAATTTCCTAGCAGCCTGTTCTAAGTGAATTTTGCCACCTAAATTAATCGCAGCTACAATATTCTGAACTGTTATCACGGCATCTTTTTTTATTTTGATTCCGCCTTTTCGTAATTTCTGAACAACAGTCTTTACTGCCTTAACAGCCATTTCCTCAGATTTTGCACCCGTACAAACCATCTTTCCGGTTCTAAAGATTAGTGTTGCAGTTCGAGGACTTTCTAGTCTAAATACAAGACCTGGGAATTGATCTGGGTGATATTCAGTGTCAGGAAACTTTTTTGTAATCTCATTCAGATCAACCTTTTGATCCACTGATGCTGATGCGACCACGTTTTCCACACTTACAATAGGTTTTGTTTCTGGCATTTTTTCCTCTTTATAAAGCCCCTTTATATATACAAACGGTCATTTTTTGTGTTTATACCGAATTAATGGCGATTGATCCACATGTATCGATGCTCTTCTTCAAAAAGATCAGTTTTGATTTCATCAGTTGTGATGAGTTGTGGTTTAAAATCAAAAAAATTCAATTGACCATTATATGGAATTGGAATTCTCAGTTGTTTTGGTTTTTGTAGAATGAAACCGTATTTGTTACCTAATTCATTATTTACTGCAAGATGTTTCTTTGAGTCTGACTTAATCTGTGTAACATTTTGATATTCTTTTACGTCTATTAATTCAACTTTACCGATAATTGCACCTTTAATCATATTTGATTTTATCTTTAATCTTTTACAATCATCGAATCTAATTTTCTGTGGAGCATGAACCAGAAACTCTCCACGGAATTTAGTGTTCCATTTTCTAAGTTCTATTGTCTTTTTACCTTGTATTATTAAATCAGCAAATGGCTGACATATAGAAAGGCACTTCATAATTACCTGTCCAAATCAATCTCGAAATTAGGAGGCTTCTTTGATTAATTGAGAAAGTTGCTTGGTCTGTCCTTCAGGTAGTTGTGTTATTCCGCCAATCAAACTATCTGTCATAACACCCTTTCCTGCAAGTACTTTAGCGGCCATCAACGAAGTTTTTCCAGCCATACAAACCAGTAATGGCTTACTATCGCCTTCCAGATCCTTACTTAGTGCGTCTGGAATTTGTTGTGTTGCCAGCAGTTCTTGAGCGGTTCTTGCATCTGGTATTGAAATCTTATCCTTATCTATGCCTAGTGACTTTGCAATTAGCTCAATTCCTTCGTCACGTGGGGTATATTGTGCATGAATCCAAATTACTTTATCATAACCACTTGCATTTGCTTCCTGCACTGAGACCTGAGTAGGTCCTTCCTGTCCAATAGATGCCAAATTCTTTTTGTATTTTTCAATTCCATCACAGATCATTGCGACAAATTTTCCACCGCCTTCAGAGCTTGCTTTCTTTAAAATTGCATAAAGTTCAAGCGCACTGCTTTCTCCCATGTCGTGACCTTTATCCACAAAAAACTTTAGAAGAAATTTTGCCTTCTCCCAATCCATCTCTTGTTGCTCAGCGTATATTTCAGGATCGTATAGATTCAAGCCATCTGCATTTGCTTTCGTCCTAATCCCTGCAACATCCTGATTGCTTGGTGGAAATATTACATATACTGATTTTTTCCCGTATTTTTCAGAAAAGTATTTGCTTAGTCCGCCAGAGGTGCCACCTGTGCCAAATGTACAGAAGAGATTAAAGTTTTCAAGTGAATCACCATTTTCATGCAATTGCTGATCAATCTCAGCTCCTGTGATAGTTCTGTGTGCCTCAATGTTTAGTTGGTTGTCATACTGTTCTGGACAAAAGAAGCCGTAGATCTTGGCGAGAAATTTGGCTAAGTTAATGATATCTTGTTTAGCTAATAATGATTCAATCTCATTGATTTCTTTGTCAAATGTGTCAGTCTCAAATCCAAGATTAGACAATTGAGAGCGGACATTAGCAGCAGTTGCTTTTGCAACCATAAGATTTTGTTTTCCTTCCATTCCTGGTGCAGGGCAAATATCCATGTCAAGATCCATGGTTTGTATATTTCCATTTCTTAGTTCCTCAAACACGCCTTCCTGCAACTTTCTTGATACAAGTGCAATTACAGTTAATCCAAGTTTAGATAACAATCCGAGTGCTATTCCAAAATTTCCTGATGTAGCTTCTATTACTGTCTGACCACTCTTGAGTTTGCCTGTGACAATTGCGTCATGAATTATGTTTGCTGCAGGTCTGACTTTGATAGAACCTGTTAGCAATGTTGAATCTTGCTTACCGTAAACTTTCAGATCCGTATCATCAAGATTAATTTTGAATACGCTTTTTGCACATTCCTTAAAATCTGTAGTCAAATCAACAAGTGGTGTTGCATTGATAACCTTTGTCTCACCATCTTTCTCTTCTAGATGTGGTACTTTGCTCCAAACCTCTTCTTCAAAGCGGTCAAGTAGAGCATTGTCAGTCTCTTCAGCCATTGTGATTAAATGATTTTAAGGCTTAATTTAGAACTTTTGGAAGATTTCATCTTAAATCATCATCTTTTAATTTCTTAAAATTAGATTTCCTGACGCATTCTTCTAATTCTTCAGGCAGATGATCACTAATCAAGCGGTTACATTCTTTACAAATCGTTCCATCCATCTCAGAGTCAGGTTTTGACATCATATTTATCGCCAGTCCTTTCTGTTTGGTTGACATTTGGGGCATTTAAGTCCGTTTGTTGTTGTACCGCAAATTTTACATTTCATTGAAAATCCTAGAACATCGTTTTTCCCTGTTTTTGTATATTTAAAAACAAGTATCAAAGCAATTATTATTCCAATCGCAGCAGCTGCAACCCAAATAATCATGTACATAGTATGTCAACATTCCAATTAAATCTAAGCCATGATCAGAATTGATCAGAAATTTAATGTTAATTGGCATCCAGCATTTTATGCAAATAATAAACCGTTTAATTATTTCACATAAAACGTTAGGTATTCGATATATTTCCTAATCTAGCCAATCAACAAAAGAATTGAGTTAGACTAGTTCAAAAACTTATTTTTATATGTCTTTTACATCGTTCCCAGAACTAAATCTTGATTCAACAGCATCTGCTTTCATATCAAGCTCTTGTAAATCACCAAGTTTCTGATAAGTTAATTTTTCTAATGTCTGAATAATTGTCTTTGCTGCTCTATATTGAGGAATTCTTGGCTCAAGCAGTTCACCATACAGACCTATTCCATTAATTCCATTTAGTTTTGCATAACCTAGAATCAGTCCATTAAACCCAGTAATGACAGATTCCGTTGGCGTAGTTTCAATCCCCAATTTTTTCACTAATTCCAATAAATTTTGAGATGTTGTTGTTACAAATGTAGTTGGACTTTTACCAAATGATCTTGATGTATGATAACCACCAACCGTATAGATAAATTTTGCATCATATTTTTTTGCAACATTGATTACATCCTGACATAGTTCATTTAGTTCGTCATTTTCTTGTGGTTGTCCTCTACCACCGCCAAAAACAATGATGTCCTTCGCGAATCTATATTCCCATTTTTCTTCTGGAATTTCAATGTAACCGCCTTTGTCAAAAACAAATGAAGGACGTGATGATTTAGCATTTCTAAACTGTGCAGTACCAAGACTTTTGTTAATAAAATTAACAACAATAGAGCCTACATTTCCCATATCTTGCATTGCAGCAATGATTAGTGGTTTTTTGATATCAGGCTCTCTAATATTTTCAAACTTCATTGTTTTTAAATTAGATTAATTCTATAAAAATCTGATTTTTAAAATTAATCTGGAAACTAAACATCAAGGATTTTTTTTCTATATCTGGTTAAAAGACACTGCCTACAAAGGCAATCCTTCTCATCTATCTGATCTTTAGAGAGTTTTGGAAAACTTGCACACCAACACGTAATGGAATCTTCACATAAGAAATTACTTCCACAATTAGAACATTTTTTTTCCATTAATTCTCTGAGAGTATACTAAGAACTCTATTAGGTATATCGGCTAATCTACTCACTGCTAATACTTTTTCATAACCTAGATATTTTAGATTATTTGCAATAGTTGTTGCACTGTATGTATCTCTTCCAACCCCAATTGCTGTCATCTTAATTCCCAGACTTTTGTATGATTTTAAAACAAGTCTTAATGCATTAGGATCTGATGGCTCACCATCAGATAAAGTGAGAAAGATATCTGGTTTTTTCGAGGCTAAAACTGGAAACATTCTATCATAAACCTCAGCCAAAGGGGTTCCACCATTTGCAGAGATTTGTGCTAGTCTCTTTGCAGCAGAATTATTCCATTTCATATCATTAGGTTTTACCAACCAGCATACAACTTGTCTATTTACAGTATTGAATGCATAAACTGAAAAATTCACTTTCAGAAATGCTAGAACTTCACATAACCCGATTGTAGTTTTTTTGTATTCTGTCTGCTGATCTGTAATACTTGAGGAATGATCTAGTAGTATAACAATTCTGGATTTTATCGCTTTTTTAATATCAGTAAAAAATGGCTTGTCATACCTTTCGAAGAATGTTTCCTCGTCAAATTCATCACCTTCCTTTTCATGTTGCTCTTTCCAGCCAGTTTTCCATTCTCTGAATCTATTTTTTAAATTGCTGATTAAATCCTGATCATAGATTTTTGTTTCATCAACATTAGTTGATTCAGGTATCTGTATTCCAATTGTTTCTGGCGTCAAACCTTTATTTTCATTTTTCTTTGTTTCCTCTTTAATTAGGTTAAACTCTTGTACCACTTCTTTTCCTTCAATAGCATTTTTGGGATCAACCTTTCCTAGATCTGTTTCTAGATTTCTCGTGATTTTTTGCACACCTTTTTCAAAGTCCTGTGGCGTGACCAACATTCCTGGTCCCTTTAAAGGGACTGTTAATGGAATTGTGATTAATGGATCAATATCTAACATTGTCAATATTTTTGGAATATTTTTTTCAATCCAGTCAGTTCCATAGTTATTTTCTAAGGCTTCTTGTAGTATTTTTTTTCCAAACTCTACTGCTTTCTGCACTTTTTCAAAATGACTTGGCTGAATTTCTCCTTTGATATCACCAAACAAAAAATATTGGTAAAATGCTTCAACAATTCTTGCTTTGCCTAATATGTCATTAAGAAGTGGTCTGTAGATCCATTGCCATGTGTAGTTGAAAATTAATTCGCTATCCATCCCACGCCAAACTTTCCTACCTACAAGTTCCAACCTTCGTCTCTCGATTGTGTTTAGTATGAACCCAAATGCATGATCGTTTGATAAGATTTTATTACAATAGTCGATCCTCATAGCCTCATACCACACGGCTGTTCTAAATTGACGGTATCTACCAAATTCATCTCCATTATAATCCAAGAATGGAATTAAAATAACTCTGTTTTCTTTTATCCTAGTTTCATTTGTTTTCTTATTTGAGAGTTCTACTGTAATTTGATCATTTTCTGACCATCGTCTAACTAAAAATGTTGCAATTTCAATTAATGTATCATTACGTAATGAAAGAGAAGACATTATTTTTCATACATTGAGGTAATAATGTCATTTACTTTTTGTAATT
>CAZMBA010000043.1:0-8768 GCA_964564665.1 uncultured Candidatus Nitrosopelagicus sp.
AGCCGCAGAGGGTGACGCAAAACTCCTCTTTGTATCTTGTGAGAACGAGGAATGGGCAAATCAGTTCAAGGGTGCACAAATATGTGAAGTTATCGTGAAAGATCCTGTAAGAGCAGACACTGACGTAGCTGAAGGAGAACCTTTAGTTGAAGTTAACGGTGATGCACTCAGAATGGCACAAGCTAACGACGGATACTGGTATGCATATATCGTAGATACCGCCGGAGCAAGTTCCGCTGACGACAACGCTAACATTGACTTTGGTACTGCGCTATCAAAGGGTACTGATCTTACAAATGTCGCTATACACGCAGATTCAACTGTTTACAAGGGTGGTAACATCCTAAAGGGTGAACCGGAACTATCTGATTACTATGCAGGTACTGCAAATAAGACCGCTCCAGGTCAGATTAACATCACAGCAGCTGAGTGGCCATTCATACAAGGTTACGACTTTACCATTGGTGACGTCGAAATTGTATTAGAAAAGCCAGGCAGTGATGAGAGCGTATTGCTCGATTACTCTGACTTAGATGACGTAGCTTCTTTCAGTGTCGATAGAACAACAGGACCACCAGGTGCTGATGTTCACATTGAAATCAGAGACAACCAGTTAAACATTGACCCAACTGAACAGGATACTGTTATGTTTAGAACTGCACAAGATTACGGTGTATCATATAATGCATCACAAACTTATGCAGCACTAAGCTCAGGCTTCGGTGATAACGGCGTATTAAAAGTAACATTAGATGCAGCAGGTACTGGAACCGACGTCTTTGCATACGACGTAACACTTGATGATACAGCTGCCGACGAATATCTCATCTTCTATGAGACAGGCACAAACACAGGTGTATTCGTTAACACAGACGATGCAGATGCAGCCAACCTAAATATCTCTACAAGTGCATTGAGAGGCACCACTGGTACTGTCGATTATAACGACAGTGCACAATCAGTAGTTGTCGGATATAACACTGGTAGCGCTAATATGGATGCAGATAGTGTCGGTGAAGAATGGAACTCGGGTGAAAACTTGATGTTCTATCTTACTGACGGTGACAGAAACTTGAACACAGCATCAGATGAAGATCTGTTCGTTAAAAATACAACACACATTCCAACCATTACAACTGGATCTCCACAGACTATAACGTGGAATAGCACAGCAACACACTGGGCTAATGCAACAACCAATTACATTGATCCAATCAGTAAAATTGCAAAGATGACTGTTACAGTATCAACATATCTTGCAAACGCTGATAATGAAGGAGCAACTTCTGGTACACCTCAATGGATTAATCCTGGTGTAGCAGTAGCAGATTGGCTTGGAGCTAACTCATCAAACGTTGACAGAGTAGTTGCATGGGACCTTAGTGCCTTTGCAATAAACAAGACGGTATCATTCCCAGGAATCAATGGACACGCTCAATTCCTACCTAACAAAGGTAGTTTGGTCGTAAGTAACCAGGCTGCATCAGCAACTGGTAACACAGCTGATTCCGCACTAACTACATTATCTGCCTCCTTTAACGCAACACAAGGAGCAGGATGTGTAGGTTGTGTAGGATATGTCGCTCTTAACTACATGTCATTCGGTGAAAGTGATTGGAACGGAGTCTACAACATAGAAGTTGAAGAATCTGGTGACAATACAGGTGTGTTCGAAGGAGACATTGAATATGTCATGGCTAACAACCTTAACTATGATAACATTCCTGAGCTCACATACATCAGTGACTCTGTCACTATGTGGGTGAACGCAGACCAAACTGGTACTGACGCTCCAAGAGTAAAGTATAACGACACAGACAGTGACGGTGTAATTACACCAATTGCAGACCAAGTTGATGCACCAACCCACAGTGGTACGGTCACATTCGACTCGGATACATACAAAGTCGCTGACACAATGACAATCACAGTTACAGATATGGATTTGAACACAGATAGCGAATTAATCGACGTTTACATAACGCAAGCAGACGATAAAGTAGGTGACAATGACTCCCTTGGTACACATCTCTTAGATGTCTACTTTGCTGACGTAGAATATAATGATGATTGTGGAAGCGTAAATGATATTTACGGTCTTACAGCATCTGGATTCCAGTTAACAGAGACAGACATTGCTAGTGGAATATTCACTGGTACCTTCCAGGTTCCAACTGACTATTGTACACTCGCATTTGATGCAGTAGCATATCCTGGAGTTCTCAACTCAACTACTGGTACAGATATCTTTGTAAATTACAATGATTTCCGTGATGCCGGTGGTAACGAAATTGAGACTGGTGATGCTTCAACAGTATCAGCAAACACAGGCAGCGTAGCACTAGATAGATCAGTCTATCCAGTACCATACGATGATGCAACAAACAAGGCTCATGACGACACTTACTTAGCCTACGGTAACATTACAGTAACAGTTCAGGTTACAGATCCTGACTATGACGTATCAGCTACTGGTGAGGACACAATCCCAGCCGGTAAAGTAACCATCAAAGGTTACAGAGGTACAGCTTCCAACGCATGTCTCAGATGTGACTTTGTACTCACAGAAACTGAAGCATCATCCGGTGTATTCGAATACGAATTCACACTTAATGCAACTGACAAAATTAACGCAGTAGCACTAAGACAGGGTGACGTTATCACTGCAGAGTATAATGACCCAACTGACGCATCAGGAAATGTATACTTGGTTACTGATTCCTCAACATTAGATTTGAGAACAGCAACCCTGATGTCCGATAAGTCGGTATACGTAATCGGTTCCGATGCAATCATAACTCTTGTTGAACCTGACTTAAACTTGGATAGTGACTCCACAGAGAGTTACACACTAGGTTTGGTTGAATGGGACTCTGATGCAGCAACCGTTAACTTGAACGATGGCTCAAACGGCACCTTCGATCCAGAACCATCTAAATTTAGAGAAACAGGTAGTGACACTGGTATATTCCAGGTAGTCATCGAAATTCCTACAGCTTTAGATAGTGAAAACTTGGACAGAGGTGAAGTGATTGACTTAGAATATGTTGATCATGGACCATCTGGTGAAGCCAATGTCGGTGACGACACTGAAGATGTGGAATTAACTATATACACATCAAACTTCGGTGCCACAGTCGAATTGGATTCTAAAGTTTACACATGGACTGACAGAGTATTTGTTACAATCGTAGCACCTGATCATAACACAGATAGCGCACTGGTGGACGAAATCGGTGGAGATAGCACATTAACAGCACAAACCAGAGACAGCAACCTTACGAACTATAAGCTTGTTGAAACTGGAGTTGATACTGGTATCTTCATAGGTGAAATCACATTAGTCGGCTTCGCACATGATGCCGATGGTGATACAACAAACGATGCACCAGTTTCAACGCAAGTAGCAACTGCAGCAGGACCAACTGATGGTTACCTAGGAGCAGACGAATCTGATGGAGTTACTGTATCCTTCGAATATACCGAGGATTCAACAGTAGTATCATCTAGTCTGATCAGATGGAACATTGGTGAAACCAGCTTCACTGAAGATGCATACTTATCATCTTCAAGCGCAGTTATACGAGTACTTGATCCAGATATGAACTTGAATCCAGACTCAGTAGAAAACTTCAAGATTGATGTTTACTCTGATTCAGATTCTGGTGGTATTGAACTCACAGTAAGTGAAACCAATGAATCTACTGGAATATTTGAGGGAACTATATTCTTTACAACCTCAGATGCATCCGGTGGACACACATTGAGAGTCTCCGAAGGTGACACAATTACCGCTGAATATTCAGATCATACTCTACCTGAACCATATACTACTTCAGATGACATTGACGTTTCTGCCACTGCCGTGATCGGCACTACAGTACCACCTCTTGAGAGAGCACCAGTTGCTAACGCAAGAGTTGTTGACGCATTTGGTAACTCACTAGCTGAGGTATCAGTTGATCAACAGGTACAGATAGAAGCCGACTTGACAAATGGACAGGATGACTCACAGTCATTTGCATACTTAGTACAGGTACAGGATGGTGACGGCGTAACAGTCTCACTTGCATGGATTACAGGCTCACTGGCTGCTGGACAATCATTAAGCCCAGCATTGTCATGGATACCTGACGCATCCGGAACATACGAAGCAACTGTCTTTGTATGGGAGAGCGTAGACAATCCAACCGCATTATCTGACACAACATCAGTAACAATCCAAGTCGTATAATATCGTTAGACAAATCAAACTACCCCCTTTTTTCTTTTTTTTGAATCAACAAATAACGAAAGTTATAGACTATTGTATAGAACAAAACATCATAAGTCATATCTATAACCTATTTGAAAATAGATCAAAATGAAAATTCTAGCAATAATCTTATCGGCAATACTGTTATCACAGTTATCACTCACTGATGCATTTGGCGAACTTAGTGTAACTACAAACAGCCTAGTATTTGCACCTGGGGAACCAATGTTTGTTTATGGTAATGGAATGCCAAACGAGTCTCTAATAATCAGACTGTTTGCACCAGATAATACCATAGCAGTATTTGAGCAGATTATGACAAAGGATGATGGCAGTTTTCACTATATGGCATGGCAATGGGATGAACCCACTGAAAATCTGCCATTTGGATCCTACATTCTAGAAGTTATCAGTAACCAACAGGGAGGATTATCACAATCATTTGTAATCAAGTTCGCATCAACGTCAGAACTTGCTAGTGTACCACTTGAAAGACAGGTCACTACAACAGTCTTCGCACCAGAAACAAGTGCGGTAAATACTGTGTTTAGAGTATTCGTACAGACTTCTAGTGATGGATTGCTAATTGGAGACAAGCCGGAAGAAATTCTGGGAACATCACATGTTCATTTGCCAAACGGTCAGATCGACACTCTTGAAACACAACTCAAGACTTTACACCAAGGATTGTACTATGTGGATTATTTCCCACCACTGGAAGGAACCTATGTTTTTCACATGGTTGCGTTTGATGGAGGAAACATATCACACGGAAGCTCTGCAACATATGTCCTTGAACAAGACATAAGTGACATATCTGACCAAATTTTTGAGCTTAACCAAGTTATAGATGAGGCTCAGAGGGAGCTTACAAGACTGCAAGGAGAGACAGCACAGTTTGGCTCAACACTTGAATCTGCAAGCTCAAACATAGACAGCAGTGTAACAAGCATCTCTTCTTCAGTTGAAAGTATAGAGGAGGGTTCGTCTCAATTAAACGCACTATTGTTCCCAATCGTGGCATCAATTGCAATAATCCTTGCCTTACAGATTGTTATTATAGCAAGAAGAAGATAGCTATAATTATTCTAAAGGAAATTTTGGTATCATGCACATTCTAGTTTTATTTTCATTCATTTTGCTATTTTTACCAATAATAGCTAATGATTCATTTGCAAATTTTGGAGGAGATATGATTGAGCATGATTCATTTTTGTCTGGTTTTGAAAAGATTGAAGGAACGTCTGATATTGTTACAATAAGTAAAATAGACAACGAAGAAAAATTAAAACGCTATATTGTATTTGGCCACGGCTCTGTAAATGACTTGGACTCTTTGACTAATAGTGTATCAAGCTCTATTTCCTCTTCGAATGGATTTTTTTCGATTGTAACACTGCCGGAAAATAAGATTCCATTCCTAGAGTCTACTGGCCTTCACATAATGGAAGACTTTCCATTGGACTTTCATTCTGATTATACAAAATATGACAACCAATCAAAAATTTCTGAAATAGGAAATCTTGCAAATTCAAGAAACGTGCATAATATCTATAACGTTACCGGACATGGTATTACAATTGCAGTAGTTGATACCGGTGTTGACTTTTCAAACCCAGACATGCAACATGCAGTAGCAAGAGATGACGCAAACATCCCGATCATGCTTGATGCTGATGGCCAAGGAATAATTTTGACTAATGCCACATTTGCTGCCAATATTGATCAATATGGAACAATGAAGAATTTTACAAAATCGAAAATTTCTGCATTAAACACGACTTCATCAGTTTATGTAATGCCAAAAAATGATGGAGTTTTTTTGAATCTGGCACAAAACGGTAATGGCACAAGTTTACTAGTCTACAATTCATTTTACCCCATGTATGGAAGTTCTCCCCTGCTAAATGGAACAATCAGTGATGATATGAAAATTGGAAAAAACATGCATGATTACATTGTATCAAAAAGTGGGATATACCGCCTAGGTGTAATGTATCAGGGCTTACCATATCAGCCACAAGTTGTTCCTGTATTAGTCACTGATTCAGAGGAGGCCGGCTTTTATGATACAATTACAGCGGATTTGTCGACATCTTGGAAAGACTTCATTAGAACCGATGATGATGATGATGCAACCCCAGACTATGATTTTGACTTCACTGATGAATTACAGAGAAAAATCGGCGATGGAAACGAGTTTTTGATATATGATTTTGATGAAGATGGTGAATTTGATTACAGTGCAGGAACGTTAGGTGCTCAGGTTCTTGATATTTATGGTGTAGTTAACAACAAGGCAGAAATTGATGATAACATAGGAGCAGTAAACGGAACACTGCTGCCACCAATGGATAAAAAAGGTGAGTTCTTTGGCGTAATGACTGATCCATTTGGCCATGGCACATCTAGCTCTGCAACGATTATCTCAAAAGGATCTTACGAGTATGACATTTACAATGACACAAACAAGTTTACAATAAAGGGTGTTGCACCTGACTCAAAAATTTTACCTGTAAAGGCATTGTGGTTTGGAGATATTGTTTATGGATGGTTATGGACAGCAGGATTTGATAACGATGACGTAAAGTGGAAATTTTCTGGAATGCCTAGAGCTGATATTATTTCCAATAGTTGGGGAGTATCTAATTTTCCAGCTTTTGAATATGGACCAGGCTTTGATCTTATTTCGTTAATTACTACTGCTTTATCCGTACCAGGTTCTATTTCTGAAGACTATCCAGGTGTACTTATGGTAATCAGTGCTGGAAACTCGGGTCATGGATATGGCACAATTGGTTTTCCAGGTGCATCACCATCTGCAATAGCTGTTGGTGCAACAACAAATAATGTCTTTGTCGGTTACGGACCATTCAAAGATGAACCAAGATTTGGAAATACAACTGCACATGCAGATCACGTTGTAGACTTTTCAAGCAGAGGCCCCAGCATAATTGGCGACCCAAAACCTGATCTTATGAGTATTGGCGCGTATAGCTTTACTCCATCCACTGTTACCAAGGACTCGGAAGATTCCCCTAATGAATCGTTTAGATTATTTGGAGGTACAAGTATGGCTGCACCTATTGTTTCAGGAAGTGCAGCACTTGTTATGCAAAGTCTTAACGAGAAAGAAGATTCGTTTGCACCGTTTGATGTAAAAAATATCTTAATGTCGTCTGCAATGGATCTAGAAAATGATGCATTCACTCAAGGTACTGGACTAGTGGACTCGTATCAGGCTGTACGAAGTGTTAATGGTCACGGTGGAGTGTTCGTTGTGCACAATTCAATGACTTCGTCAAACATCGAGTCGCTTCTACACGACTCGATAAATAATGTTAATTCAACAGCATTTGGTATTGAAAAGTTTGTGATACCTCTAGAAGATGTGCCACAGACTAGTTGGTTTGGAGGCAGACTTGCGCCAGGCGAAACCACAACAACAACATTCACCATTCAAAATCCCTCAAACAAGACACTTGATATACGAATAACCCCAGAAAAACTAAAATTAATTGACGAGTTCACTTTCGATGGAACTACAGAGCCGCTTCTGGCTGATTCATACATGAATAAATCAAAAATATATAGACCAAACTATATTCCTGTTTCCAACTTCACATCAAACGATCTTAGTGCAAATAATTCAACATCTGCAAAACAATTTCCAGACGAATCTTCACTATTAATCTTAAATGCAAATTTTCATTTTGATGACTTTATGAATAAAACAAATCCAGTCTATGCAGACGACTTACGCATATCGTCTCTCTATCTCTATGACTGGGGTGATAAAAATACTGATAATGAAATTTCAAGTGATGAGCTTTCACTGGTTAACAGAGGTGGTTCATGGGGAACAGTTCAAGAGTTGCGTGTTACAGAACCAAATGAAAAATTTGAAGATGTTCCAATAGTAGGAGTTTATCCAGTTCCATCAAGATATTCTTTCTGGGTTGGTGATATAAAACAAAATGCAACAGCGATGAATTACTCGTTATCTGCCAGTTTCTTTGCAAAGGAATCTTGGGATAATTTATCACTTGATCAGAATAAAATTTCCATTCCTCCATTAGCGAGCGCTGAAATAAAATCAAGCATTACAACAAGCGCAGAGCAAGAAACTGGAATATACGATGGATTCTTGATGTTTGAAGGAGATCATCATAAGGTCAGTGTGCCGGTTAGTTACACCATTACACAAAAAGTGGAAAAAGATATTCCAATTGTAATTCATGGAAAACAGAACAGCATAACATATGGGACTGGGTTTGTAAAGGGAGCATTTGATATGGCAAATCGTTACATGTCAGGTGATTGGAGACAATACTTTTTAGATATTGATGATAAAACAATTAATTCTGGCGCTATTGAAGTGTCATGGAAAGAAAAGAATACAAATTTCTCTGTCTTTGTTTTAGATCCTCAAGGAAAAATTATTTCTACTAACGTTCCTACCGGCGTATTTGGCCACTTTCTAAATTGGCCTTCATCAGACTGGCTTGGTACT
>CAZMBA010000044.1:0-5542 GCA_964564665.1 uncultured Candidatus Nitrosopelagicus sp.
TCACCGAGCTTCGCTTTTTGCTTATCTATGTCAGAAGATTCAATTTTAGCAAACAATGGCTCCGCTTTCCCTATCTTATGATCAGGCTTTAGTGATATTACTGACATCTCATTCCAGTTTACCTCAGAAACATTTCCTTCCATTCCAACCTGTGACCAAATTTTTTGTGATGCATTTGGTAAGAACGAATTTATTGCAATTGCCAATGACCGTACTGCGTTTACAGATAGATAAATGCACGATGATGTACCTGGTCCTTTTTTCCAAGGCTCTTTGTGTTGAAAATATTGGTTAAAGTGCGCAGAAAATTCCATGATTTGTTTTAGTGCACGGTCAAGATGGTTATCCACCATTAATTTTGAAATGTCATCTGCAAGTGACTGAATTCTTTTCTCGGATTCGGAATCTTTTTCATCAAAGTCTTCAGGTTCAGGTAGCACACCATCAAATGCTTTGTTTGTAAATCCCAATGCACGGTTAACTAAATTTCCTAGATTTCCAATCAATTCAGAATTAATCTTGGTTGCAAACTGATCCCAGTCAAAATTCAAATCATCTTGTGAATATGGGTTAATAGAAATTAGATAGAATCGTAGGTAGTCTGCAGGAAAAATTTCTAAAAATTCTTTTAATCCAATGTACCAATTCCTACTCTTTGAAATCTTTTTTGCTTCAAGTGTTAGATGACCTCTAGTAGGGATGTAATCTGGCAACTTGAACTCTTTGTTAATTCCTAAACGCATTGCAGGCAGAAATAGATAATGATGGTACACTATGTCCTTTCCAATAAAATGATAGATGTCTGCATCATTCCAAAATGACTTTCCATTAATTCCTTTATCGTTTAGAAACTTGATTGAAGACGAAATGTATGCAAGATGATTATCAAACCATCCATAGAATACCTTGCTTTCCAACCCATCTATTGGTACGGGAACTCCCCAAGAAATGTCACGTGTTATGTCCCAGTCAACCAATCCCTCTTTAATCCAGTTTTCAACATATTTTTTTACGTCTTTTTGTAGATATGGTGCATTATTCAGATAATCAAGAAGTGGTTCTGAGAAATTTTTTAACTTGAAAAAATAATGATTTGTGGATTTCTTTACAGGTGTCTGACCACAGATCGAACAGTGTGGATTCTCAATCTCTTCAGGAACTCTGCCACACTTTTCGCATAAATCAGAATACTGATCCTCCGCTTTGCAATGTGGACATATTCCTTTTACAAATCTGTCGGGAAGGGATTTCTTATCATTTTCACAAAAGAATTGAATTATCTCGTTTTCATAGATATGACCATTTTTTTGCAGTTTCCTAAACACGTCTTGAACAAAATCAATATTTTCTTGCGAACTAGTCTTGTAAAAAAAGTCAAATGCAATATCAAACGCAGTAAAATCTTCAAGATCTCGTTTGTTCCAATGGGCAACATATTCCTCCGGTGTTTTTCCTTCCTTTTCTGATTGAATCAAAATTGGTGTGCCAAAATCATCAGATGCGCAGATGTAATATGCCTCAACACCATTCTGTTTTAGGAATCGTGTAGTAACATCAGCTGGTAGATATGTAGATGCAACATGACCAAGATGAATTTCGCCGTTCGAATAAGGAAGTGCACTGGTTATGATTGCTTTTTTGTTCATTTGTGAACATTCAGGTGTATTCGTTTAATAAAGTAATTACGTTTTTAAATACATTTGGAGGGGTGAAACACATTGAGTAAAGTAAAAAATCCAAAGTTAGCTAAGGAAGGAAAGATCTCTTACGAGTGGGCACGTTCACATATGCAAATTTTAGATAATACATTAAACAGACTAAAAAAATCAAAGCCGCTTAAAGGGGTTACAATTGGATTTTGCCTTCATATCACAAAAGAAACATCTGTTCTTGTGATGGGTGCTAAAGAACTAGGCGCGAATGTGGCAGTGTGTGGTGGAAATCCACTTACAACACAAGACAATATTGCGGCATTCCTTGCATCACAGGGTGTACACATCTATGCATGGAATGATCAAACACTAAAAGAATATGATTGGTGTATAGATCAAGTACTGAAACACAAACCAGTTTTAATTTGCGATGATGGTGCTGATATGAACGTAAAGGTACACTTTGATAAGAAATTCAAATCATTGAAAGTGTTAGGTTCTACAGAAGAAACAACTGCCGGAGTTACTAGGGTGAAGGCAATAGAAAAACAAGGTAAATTGAAATATCCTGTAATCATTGTAAACGATGCAGATACGAAACATATGTTTGATAATAGGTATGGAACTGGTCAAAGTACAATTGATGGTTATCTTAGAGCAATGGGCCTTCTATTTACATCAAAAAAGATTGTAGTTGTTGGATATGGTTGGGTTGGTAGAGGTGTTGCAGAAAGATCACGTGGTATGGGTGGAAATGTAATAGTGACAGAAATTGATCCAGTAAAAGCTCTTGAGGCACATATGGATGGCTTCCAAGTAATGCCAATGACACAAGCTGCAAAAGTTGGACAGATATTCATTACATGTACTGGCATGACAAGTGTAATTAGAAAAGAGCATCTTCTCGCAATGAATGATGGCGCTGTAGTTGGTAATGTGGGTCATTTTGATGTCGAGATTGATACAGCGTTCCTACTAAACAAATCAAAGTCAGTAAAAGAAGTAAGGCCATCTCTTGATGAATGTGTATTACGAAATGGAAAGAAGATATACCTAATTGGAAAAGGTAGACTTTCAAATCTTGTAGCCGCAGAAGGACATCCTCCAGAAGTTATGGCACAATCATTCTCAAATCAAATTTTATCACTTTTGTATATTTACAAAAATCATAAAAAGATAGGCAAGAAAACAATGGTTGTACCTAAGGAGATCGATAGACAGATTGCAGTAGATGCTCTAAGGGCAATGAATGTTAAAATTGACAAACTTACAAAAGAGCAGATAAAATATGCAGAAAGCTGGTAGCTTGCAAATAACTATAAACAACTAATTTTCTAAAACATCAATATGACGTGGACAAAAGTTGCACAGAAAAATGATATTGCACCTGGTAAAAGTAGGGAGTTTGAAGTAAATGGGAAAAAAATAGCCGTCTTTAATCAAGATGGTTTTCATGCACTAGATGGTATATGCGTCCATCAAGATGGCTCAACAGCACCAGAAGGAAAACTTGAGGGTGATATTGTTGAATGTCCTCTGCACTTTTGGCACTATAACATCAAAACAGGTGAATTGATGGATTATCTTAAAGGTGTCAAACTAAAAAAATATGAAGTGGACATCCGTGACGATGGAATTTATCTTGATGTCGATTAATACAGTTTTTATGATAATAGTATAAACCTCATCTGTGAATCAAGAAATTCTAAGCAGCCTAAAAAATATAGATTATAATTCAATTTCTGAGAGAATACAAAAGACAATAAAGCAAAAAATCACTCAATTCAATTCCAAAGGGGTGATTTTTGGTCTTAGTGGTGGCATAGATTCTGCTGTGATTGCATACTTGTGTGCCAACTCCGTCAAAGAAAATACAACCGCAATTATAATGCCAGACTCAAAAATTTCACCAGAAGATGAAACTAATGATGCACTAAAAATTGTAGATAGTTTAAATCTAAATTATAAATTAATAGACATTAATCAAATACACAAAGAGTACTACAAAGTTCTAGAGCCTGAAGATAGGGCGTTAGGAAACCTGAGAGCGCGTATAAGAAAAAATATTTTGTATTATTATGCTAATTCAAAAAATCTATCCGTGTTAGGATCTAGTGATAAAAGCGAATACCTAATTGGATATTTTACAAAATTTGGTGATGGCGCTGCGGATGTTCTCCCAATTGCATCTCTTTACAAAACCCAGATACGTGAATTGGCAAGAACCCTAGATGTTCCAGATAACATCATTGTGAAAAAAAGTAGCCCGAATCTATGGCCAAACCATACCGCAGAATCTGAGATTGGTGTTTCGTATGAGGAGATTGATACGATTCTACATTGTATTAATGACAAACAAATGACAAAAGATGAAACAGTTAGTAAAACTGAGATTGGCTTGACAACTGTAGATAAAATCTACCAATTATACAAAAAAAGCGAACACAAACGGATAACAGCTGAAATTCTTTAGATGGTCGTATGGGTAAAATTAAGATTTTTGACACGCTAAGCAAATCTGAAAAAGTTTTAGATTCTAAAGATGAAATTCGAATTTATCTTTGCGGTGTCACGGTCTACGATGATTCCCATATAGGCCATGCTAGAACGATTGTAGTTTTTGATGTACTACGAAGATTCATTGAATCAAAGAATGTCAGAGTTAACTTCATTCAAAATTTTACAGATGTTGATGATAAAATTATCCAAAAAGCCAGTGAGATAGAAAGTTCAGTTGGCGCTGTGAGTAAACAATACATTGATAGTTATTTTGACGATTTTGACAAACTAAATATCAAAAGAGCAACAGTACATCCAAAAGCTACTGAACACATACCTGAAATGATTAACCTAATTTCAGACTTGGTTACAAAAGATCTTGCATATGAAACAAAAAATGGTGTTTACTTCAATGTCTCTAAATTTCCAGACTATGGAAAACTATCGAAAAAGAATGTTGAAGATCTTGAAAGTGGTGCAAGAATTGAGATAGATGAATCCAAAAAAAGTCCACTTGATTTTGCGTTGTGGAAATTTTCTGACACAGAACCAAACTGGGAAAGCCCATGGGGATCTGGGAGACCAGGATGGCATATTGAATGCTCTGCAATGAGTACAAAATACCTTGGTGAAAATTTTGATATACATGGAGGCGGACGTGATCTAATATTCCCTCATCATGAGAACGAGATTGCACAATCTGAATCGTTTACTGGAAAAACTTTTGCAAAAATTTGGATGCATGCAGGTATGATTACAATCAATGGTGAAAAGATGTCTAAATCTCTAGGAAATGTGAAAACGGTTCAACATGTAGTGGAAAGTTGGGGTCCAAACATAGTTAGGCTTTTTTGTCTTTCTGGACATTATTCAAAACCAATTGATTACACGGAGGATTTGTTAAAAGAAAATCTAGTAAAGTGGAGACAGTTGGAGACATGCTATTATGAACTAAGACTGGCTGATGGGGAAGGCGCTTCTGATTCTATCACGTCAAGTGCCTTCAATGCAAAACAAAAATTTGATGAGGCGATTGAAAGTGATTTTAATACTCCGTTAGCGTTAACAGAGTTCTTTAATATGGTTAAAACTGTCAATGGGTTTGCAGCAGATGAAAAAATTACAGGTGAAATAGCTAACACTGTGATGCCAATACTAGAGTACATGTTAGAAATACTAGGATTGAACGTTATCAAAGCAACCGACGATGAAATTACGAGTGTGTTTGAATTAATCAAAAAAAGGGAAGAATGTAGGAAAAATAAGGAGTTTAATGAGGCTGATATCATACGAGATAAAATTTCAAGTATGGGAATTCAACTCGTTGATCACACAAAGAAAACCCTCTGGATCAAAAAAGAAGAGATAAAGGCCGATATCTAGGCACAAAT
>CAZMBA010000045.1:0-11431 GCA_964564665.1 uncultured Candidatus Nitrosopelagicus sp.
ATGTGTCGATCTCAACACTATCAAGAGGACTTGCATCGCTGATACAAAAAGAGCTACTTCTAAAAGAAAATGAGGTCTATTCAATACATTATAGATTGATTGCATACATGAGGTTAAGGGCTGAATGTGATTATGGCACTGATATTCATGAAACAAAAATAAGATAACACCAAATCATTATATTCTAATCTCTTTGATTTTGTTTGATGCCCGGTAGTGTAGCTGCAAGCATAGGGGCCCCTGGAGCCTTTGACCTCGGTTCGAGTCCGGGCCGGGCTATCTTTTAATTATCTAGAAGCCTGTGCAACTCTTTCTAATTCGTTCTTTTTCTTGATGGATGGTGCACTTGGATCATTATTTGCAGCAAGGATCAAGTGCTCAGATATGTATTCCTCTATAGGTTTTGGATTTGAAAATGTTGCCTCTTTAATTGCATCTGCAATAAATCGTAAGGCTAAATCAACTCTCCGTAATGGTGCAACGTCAACTGATACATGATAAACAGTTCCTCCATAAACTATTCTAGTAGTATCTTCATTTGGAGCAGAGTTTTCAACAGCCCTAACAAGAACTTCAACAGGATTTTTGCCTGTCTTTAAATTAATTATCTCAAAAGCAGTTTTAACAATATTTAATGAATGATGCTTTTTTCCACCTTGTCTACCTGTGTTTTTTGCATATTTTTTCCCAAAATGCATTAATTTGTTTGCAAGTCTTTCAACAATATTGACTTGACCTTTATTGTATCTCTTTAAGGCTGAACGACCAAAATCCAAAGGAATTATGGTTTGCTTTAGTGATATTGCAGTTTTAAGTCCAATATCTTTAATTTCAATTTCAGTTGTATCCCATTTTCTAAATAAGAGTAATTTTTGTTCTGACAATTCTATCTCCTTGGTTTCTCTTTCTTACCTAAGACTAGTTCTCGTAATGAAGTGTTATTCACTTTAAAAATTTTAAACCTAACTCCTGGAATATCCCCCATTGCTCCACCCTGTGTTGCACCCATTCCTTCAACATGAACTTCATCATGCTCATCAACAAAATTCATTGCACCGTCACGTGGTAAAAATGCAGTTATTGATTTACCATTTTTTATTAATTGTACTCTCACACATTTTCTAACTGCAGAGTTTGGTTGCTTTGCTTCAACACCCACTTTTTCAAGAACAATTCCCTTTGCCTGTGGTGAACCTGCAAAGGGGTTAGATTTCTTATCTAACCCAAGTCTGCGTCTTTTGTATGTAGAAATAGCCCAGCGCTGCTTCTTTCTTTTTTCTTTAAGGTCCCTTCCTGCAAATAATCCAAGTGGTGACTTTGCCATTTATTACCACTCGAGAGATTCCTGATTGCTATTAATCATTATATTTGTTATTTGAAAATATCTTCTTGCAAGTAACCTTGCTTTTTCTGCATTACGACCTTCTCTTCCGACAACAACACCCTTCTTCGCAGGATCAACTGTAACTATAGCTTGAAAAGTACCATCTAGTCGTTCAGAAATTTTAATTTCAGTTATGTATTTTTCGTTTAAAATATTTTTTAGAAATCGCTCTGGATCATCTGAATATTCAACTAATTCAACATTCCTATTAATTTTAGATTGCAATGTTTTGATATGAGATCCACCTTTACCTATTGCTAAACCCATTTTTCCTTCATTGACAACAAAAATCAATCTATCTAATTTCTCATCTTCCACACAATCTCTGGCTGTTGCTTTTGTTACATTTTGAAATAAAGACATTAAACGCATCTGATCAGTTGTTAACTTTATTTCTTGTGTCATAGTTTATCTTAATTGATCAAAAAATTTTTGTGTCTCATTTAAACCTTGATTGGTTCTTAATGTTAGAAAGATATTTAATGACATCATCAAGATTCAGATTCTTTTTTTAGTGATGTAATATCACTCTGAGATATTTGTGGAAGTGAGATTGAAGAAACTCTAAACTGCAATCCACATAACCTTCCAAGATTTACTGAAGTGTCGTCAAATGTTAGCGTTGGGATTTTAGATTTTTTTGCAGAAGATTCAATTTTTTCACGAATTTCTGTTTTTAAGGAATTTGATAAAACTACAAGTTTTGAATTAGAAATAGAATTCAAAACCTGTTTAGTTCCTAAGATACACTGGTTTTCTTTTACAGCATCTTTCAATGTCTTTTCTAGTAATTTTTGCATCATTATACCTTGTAAGATCAACTGAATATCTGTGACTTATAGATTTATTGACGTTAATATCCACGACTATTTCTATCAGGTTTGTCGATATTTGGATTTCTGAAACCATGTTTTTCCATCATATGATTCAAAAATCGTATGTCATTATCAAAATGCTCACCGCAAATAGAACAATTTGTCATTAGTTTACGTTAGATTTCATGCATATAGTTGTTATAATGAAGATGCCAGCACTACTGCTTCCCAAGTACTCGCGTACCTTAGTAACACAGCAGCGACATTGGGTTTGACTTCCAGGTTCGGAACGGGACTGGGTCGCACCCCAACGCTATGACCGGCTTAAACTTATCCTCTATATGTTATCTATTAAGGTAACGAAATTTTTGCTAATTTGTAATATTAGTAAAAATAAATCGTTTCATAGAAGTATAAATTAAAGAAAATAACGAATTCGATATGACTCATCGTGTAGCAGTTTTAGATAAGGAACTATGCCAGCCTAAAAAATGTGGCCTAGAATGCATCAAATACTGTCCAGTCAACAAATCTGGTGCAGATTGTATCGTACTTAATGAAGAAACAAAAAAAGCACAGATTGATGAGAATATTTGTAACGGATGTGGAATTTGTGTTAAAGTTTGTCCGTTTGATGCAATTACAATTGTAAATTTAGCAAGTGAACTCTCAACTGATAAAATTCATCAATATGGAATCAATTCGTTTAGACTTTACAAACTACCAAATCCAAAAAAAGGTGAAGTTGTTGGGCTCTTAGGTAGAAACGGTATGGGAAAAAGTACGGTTGTTAATATCTTATCAGGCAACTTAAAACCCAACCTTGGTAACTATTCTGAACCACCAGAATGGGACGACATTCTAAAATTCTATAAAGGTACAGAGCTAAAGTCTCATTTTGAACAGATTAAAGATGGTAACATTCGTGCATCAATAAAACCTCAGCAGGTTCATAATGTTGTAAATGCATTTGATGGTACTGGAAAAGAGCTTTTAGAAAAATATGATGAACGCGGTGTTTCAGGTGAATTAATAAAAAAATTGGATCTAGAGAACTCTATCGCACAAAATCTAAATGAACTAAGCGGCGGAGAACTACAAAGACTGGCTGTTGCTGTTTCGGCTTCAAAAGATGCAGATTTCTATTTCTTTGATGAACCATCATCATATAACGATGTATTCCAAAGAACCGGCGTTGCTCGAGTTATACACAGCTTAGCAGAATTAGGAAAAAGCGTTATGGTTGTAGAACATGATCTTACATTATTAGATTATCTTAGTGATTATATCGAAGTTTTGTATGGTGTACCAGCTGCATATGGAATTGTTTCAAGCGTGTTATCAACAAAAGTTGGAATTAATGTGTTCCTAGATGGATATTTACCATCTGAAAATGTTAGATTCAGAGATAAAAAATTCACATTTGATGCTTCGACTTCGACAGATGAAATTCAACAGGGAGATATAGTTGTCTCATATCCAAAACTAGAAAAAAAATATTCGTCATTCTCAGTATCCATCGAACCTGGTGAGGTAAGAAAGGGGGATCTGCTAGGAATAATGGGCGCGAATGCGCTTGGAAAAACTACAATGATGAAAATGATTGCGGGCGTTGAAAAACCAGATTCTGGATCTGTTGATAAGAAAATAAAAATTTCATACAAACCACAGTATCTAACAAACGATGTTGACATAGAAGTTGTCACAATGTTGGATAAAGCAAATGGAGGTTCAATAGAAGATAGTTCTGAGGAAGAACAAATTATTGAGCCACTCAAAATCAAAAAATTATACAACAAATCGATGATGAACTTGTCTGGTGGAGAATTACAAAAAGTTGCTGTAGCCACATGCCTTCTGCAAAAAGTTGATCTGTATGCGCTTGATGAGCCATCTGCATTTTTAGATGTTGAAGACAGAATTGCTGTTGGAAAGTTTCTTCAGAAGTTTTGTCGTTCTTTCGGTAAATCTGCTATTGTGATTGATCATGACCTTCAACTGATGGATCTGGTTTCTGATTCTATGGTGATCTTTGAAGGAACGTCCAGCCTAGAAGGATTTGCGACATCACCATTACCAAAAATTGATGCTATGAATAGATTCCTAAAGTCGTTAGACATTACATTCCGTCGCGATGAAAAAAGTAGACGCCCAAGGGTTAACAAAGATGGAAGTAGACTCGACAAGGACCAGAAAAGTAACCATAATTTTTACTATAAAAAATGACACGAATGCTAAAAAAAGCATTAGAGAGTATACTCACAGATAAAGAAAGTGAGCAATTGGTTTCAGCCTTTGATCAGATTGGAGATATAATTATAGTGAGAATTCCAGACTCGTTAATTCCAAAAAAGAAGATTATTGGAAATGCATTATTAGAGCAAGTAAAAACTGCCAAATCTGTGTTTTATCAGTCATCTCCTGTTGAAGGTGATTTTCGTACAAGAAATCTTGAGATAATTACAGGTGATAAAAAGACAGAAACTGAGTATAAAGAAAATGGTTGTAGATTCATAGTTGATGTTGAAAAAGCGTTTTTTTCTCCGCGATTGTCGACTGAAAGAGAAAGAATTTCAAATCTTGTAAATGATGGTGATGTTATAGTTAACATGTTTGGCGGTGTGGGTATGTTCTCTCTACTTGCTGCCAAGAAAAAATCATGTACTGTCTATAATATAGACATAAACCCAATAGCCTCAAGACTATGTGAAGAAAATATTAAGATAAACAAGCTAAAAGGCAGAGTTATTTCTCTCAATGGTGACTCGTCAAAGATCATTCAGGACAAATTGCAAGAAAAAGCTGACCGGGTATTGATGCTTTTACCAGAACGATCAGATGAATTTTTAGATGTTGCAATTTCATCATTGAAAAAAAATGGCGTGATTCACTATTATTCCCATATTCATGCTGAAAAAAAACAAGATGCACCAAAATTATCTGAAGAGCATTTTCTGAATATAAATAATATTAAATCGAAGATTATATCTTCACGAATTGTTAGACCTGTTGGTCCACGATTTTATCAAACTGTTGTAGATGTAGAAGTTCAGAAAAGCTAGTTATCGTCGTCAAGTACAGATGATGCTGGTTTTGCAGAAGTAGTAGCCATCATATATCCAATCCAAGAGACAACACCAAGTATTCCACCAACAACCATAAGAATAGTTAACTGTAAAACAATTGGACTCCATTCAGATAACATCAGAAGATATGCATAAACGAAAAAACCACCTATTGCCAGAACAAAAATCATTACACCTATACCACGACGTCTTTGCATGTCAATCGCAAGAAATCCAGTTATTTAATTGAAGCTAGAATTCTATTGCCATCATATACGCGTCTTCTCCATCGCGATAATATGATTTCAATCGTTGCAGTACAGACATGCCTAATTTTTCATAGAGTCTTACCGCATCAGTGTTACTACACCTAACTTCAAGATACATCTCGTCACACTGTTTCTCGTTAACACCTTTGAATGCCTCCTCAACAAGTGCACTACCAATTCCATTTCCACGAAATTCATCTAAAACAGCAACAGATACTACATGTCCTTTTTTGACAAATCCTAACTTCTTAAAATTTGAAAATCCAAATTCAGATTTGCACATTATGTACCCCACAAATCTTCCTCCATTTTCTGCTACAAGAAAAGATTCTGGCATGTCCGCCAGTAGGCTCTCATAGAAATAATCAGAATAATGCTCTGGAAGTGTTTTCATGTTAATCTCCATGACAGAGATCATATCGGATGGTTCACATCTGCGTATTATTGTACCGTTGAACTGCCTTAAGATGACCTGCATGGAATGTGTACCAAAGCCAATTATTTAATTCTAAGCTGGAAAAGCAATTATTGAATCAATTTTAATCCTTCACTATGATAGAGCCCACTCAAGAAGAGATTCATAGTACTGTTTCATCACTCTTTGATATTTCTTACACAGAAATCTCACTAACCAAAATGAAGTTTCGTTTCAGAAATGATGACTTCAAAGAAAAATTTGTAGAATTAACACAGTTGTTAGAAACAAGAAACCTAGTCTGTGTCTTGGAAAGAAAAAATGATGAGATTTTTCTTGTGGTTTCAAAATTCCCTCCATTAAAACAGCGAAAATGGTTATCAAAAACATGGACTCCTAGAATTCTTTTTGCAGTAACAGTGGCAATGGTCTTAATTGATGGATTTTTTAGAACTGCAGGACTTAACACCTTCATGCCAATTGGTGACCCACTTGGTGTTGCAATTCTTTATGCGTGGGCTTTGATTGGAATTTTAGGTGTACATGAAGCAGGACATCTTTTTGCTGCAAAATGGCATAAAATTAAAACAACATGGCCATATTTCATACCAGGTGTTCCTGTCTTTGGAATTCCAACATTTGGTGCGTTTATACAATCAAGAGGCTTAACGGTCAATCGTGATATCCTGTTTGATATTGCCATAGCAGGACCAATAGCTGGCTTGGTGGTTGCAATTATAGTTGCAGCTTTCGGTGCATACACTTCACCTGTAATTGATAGCCAAATTGCAGAGCAAATGTTTGGAACATCGCAGCTGATCCAGATGAATGAAAATTTGATTATGATGGGAATGCTTGAATTATTTGACAAAAATAGAGATGATGTAGAAGTAATAATGTCGCCAATCATGTTTGCAGCATGGCTTGGATTTTTAATTACATTCTTGAATCTCCTTCCAGCTTGGCAGTTAGATGGAGGTCACATGTCTCGTGTTCTTCTAGGTCAGAAATGGCATAAAATTGCCACATATGCAAGCATGGGTGTTCTTGTTCTACTAAACTATTGGATGATGGCTGTGTTAATCCTGATTCTGAGCTCGAGAAGTAAAGATGCACAGCCACTAGATGATATCTCACCTCTTTCAAAAAATCGAAAAATAATTTACATTGGAGTTATAGTGCTGGCAATTCTTTGTGCCCCACTCCCAAACTCATTTTTCATATAAGAGAACACGTGCACCATCATCAATAACCTCAACTTTCTGCCTCTGACCCAAATTTTTTAGGATATAGTCCATGGATTTTTTCACGCCGCCTATAGGTACAATATCGAGTTTTTTTAGATAAATTTCAGGAAGTATTGAAACTAAACCAACTTGAAACTTTTTTTGGATTTCAGACAGATACAGTAAGTTTTCCATTCCGTCTACGTATTTTGACGCATTTTTTACTCGCTCGATTGTTAACCTTCCATCAATAAACTGTTGAAATGCATCACAGCCAATTCCGTTTAGGCATTCTGCTAGCAATATGACAAAACCTTGATTTTTCACCACACTATGACAATTCCAGAGAGAGCCTAAAGATCCATTCAGTGTCTTATTACTTGCGGTCTTTCCTGTGCTAACAATCATTGTTCGCTGACGCTCAAGTGTTTTCATCGATGAGTTTGCAAATGACTGTGAAAGTGATTTTGTATTCTTTGGATGTCCTATGGAGAAGTCAGATATTCCATTTGAATTGGATATGATTTCAATCGATGATATCTCAAAGCCATCAACAAATTTTTCAGCAACCTGCATATTGCCTCCCACCTTTCCAGGCATTGGCAAATCACTATCTCTCTTTTTGAATGCATCAAGCATTTGTGATTTTCCAAATTGCCTAAGTAATCTAGTGGAAATTGTTTCAAAACCAAACAGTCCATCAAATTCCATTTCAGCCATAAATGTCAAATTCGAGTTTGACAATTCATCCTCATCAAATTCATTGATTAGGATATTTTCAGGATTGTTTGCCTTCACTAGTGGCATTGTCTTCTTGTCTACAAGAAGCTTAGGATTTGAAAAGGAGTTTTCTTCACATTTTTGAAAAATCTTTGCGAGTATTTTTTGAACCGAATTCGTGTAATTTAAAATTGCAATCTCAACTGGTTTTGACAAGTCAAAGCCATCCAATTTTTCATTAATTTTTGATTCCTCAAGGGTTGGATTTTCTTGTGGTGTTTTCTCATTGAGGTTTTCTGCCTGTATATCCAAAACTACTTCATTTTGACCATAGTTCAACCAAATTTCAGGCATGATTTATCCACAATACAAACCAAAATAAATACAGTTAACTAAATTTTGGTATGGAACTTGTTAAAGAGTTTGCAACATTTCTCTTTGAAAAGAAGATAATCAGGTTTGGGGATTTCACTTTGGCAAGCGGGAATAAGAGCCCATATTATATCGATCTTAGACTGGTTCCCAGTTATCCACACGAATATCGCAAAATGATCAAAGGATTACAAAATTTAATTGCGGAAGATATAGGATTTGAAAACTTTCACTCACTGGTTTCAGTTCCAACAGGTGGATTGATGGTTGCGGCGTCTCTTGCAACTGAAATTGTAAAACCACTCATTTATGTTAGAAAACAAGCAAAAGAACATGGAACAGGTAAAGCAGTTGAAGGTGTAACTTGCCAAGATATGAAACTGCTAATGATTGAAGATGTTGTGACGAGTGGTGGTTCAGTCATCAACGCAATCAAATCAATCAAAGAAGAAAAGATGGTTGTGACAGATGCCTATGCAATAGTTGATAGGATGGAAGGAGCAACACAAGCATTACAAGCTGAAGGTGTCAAACTTCACAGTCTTTTGACAATTAATGATATTGCACAAATCTTGTTTGAGCAAAAATTAATCACTGAAGATTTACTAAAGCAGGTTCAAGACAGAATAAATTAAAGGCAGCTCAGACAAATGCCTTCACATCATTTTTCAGATATAACTCTGATTCTTCAGTGCGGCCACATGTCATATAATTTTGTCCAATTTTAAGAATACCCTAATTAATTAAAAATGGGCCCGAAGGGCTTCGATCCCTTGGCTCCTCGGTTATGAGCCGAGTACTCTACTAGGCTGAGTTACGGGCCCCAAGAAAAAATATTTTTTTCTTAGTAAAAAGTGTTAGAATCTAACAGTAAGATTCGTAGCAACTATCTAACAAGAGATTTTGTGCTGAAACAGATTTTTCTGCTGTAGACAACATAATTGAATCATCAGTGCTAGTATTATTGATGATTTTTTGCCAAGATGCTGCATGTCTGATGTCAGCACTCATGTGCTCTTCAAAGTATTCTATTGCATCCTTAGAATCTATGCCGTAGAATTCTTTCAATCCTTCGAGTTTGGTTTTACTTACTTTTGGAATTTCTTTTTCAAAGGCATACATTGCACATGCACCCTTGTCAAAGGAGTCCATAAGTGAGCCCATATTGGATACTGCTGTCTTGGTTTTTTCAAGACCTTCATAATCTTGTAATTCTAATTCAGAAATTCCCATAGAACCCGCAAATTTCTCCCATAGAGGAATATGCTCTGACTCTTCTTTCATGTTCTGAATTAACTCATCTTTCATATCTGATGTTGCACCCTGGACCAGTGGTTCCATGAATTGTGGAACCTGTTTCACTAGCTGATAGTATTCTTTAGAATAGCCTTTGAGTGAATCTAGTTCCAGTTTTCCATCAGACCACATCTGATAGAATGGATGTTTCAATAGACTTCGCTCCTCAATGATTTGATCGATGCTTTTGACTAGCGATGTCATAAATTTTGTTCTTAGAATTAGATAAAAAACCTTTGTGATTTACAAAAAGTTTTATGGATTGTTGTATCCACAAGTTTCAGCTCCTGTAGTGTAGTCCGGTCAAGCATTTAGGCCTTTCACGCCTGAGACTCGGGTTCGAATCCCGACGGGAGCATACAGTTTTATTTTTTCCAACAAAGTTTAATATTCTATGTAGAAAGATGTTGATCAGATATTTTTGGACAGAAAAAACCTGGAAATAAATCCGCTTCGTGAACATTATGAGAAATACATTGAAAAAATTAATTCTGCATTGGATGATGAATTAGGCCTATATTCAGAATCTGAATTTTGTGAACCATTAAAATTTGCAATAGAAGGCGGAAAACGGATAAGACCAATCATACTTCTTTTGGCTTCAGAGAGTGTTGGCAAAATTGATGAGAATTCTTTTGCTGGCGCATGTGCAATTGAGCTACTGCACACCGAGTCTGTAATACATGATGACATTATTGACAATGAAATCAAGCGTAGGGAAAAGGATCCTTTTCACATCAAGTATGGTTATAACACAAGCGTCCTTACAGGCGACTTTGTACTAGGCTTAATTCTTAACATTTCATCAAGACTAGACAACCCAAGAGTCACAAAAGACCTAGCCACCGCTGCAATGCTTATGAGCGAAGGAGAAATTCTAGAGGGAAAGTTGGAGGAAAGCGAGGATGCCACATTTGATGACTATCTCAAGGTGATGGAGTACAAGACTGCCACTGCATTTGAAATGGCTGCAAAACTTGGCGCAATAATTGCAGGCGGTTCTGAGGAACAAATTACCTCATTAGCCGAGTATGGAAAAAACATTGGTATTGCATATCAGATTCGAGATGACTTGATGGACTGGAAGAACGAAGACAAGTTATTCAACCTCTTGATTAAGAAAAGCTCTGATCCCCGAGTAGTTTTCAATAAAATGGAAGAGATGTTAAAAAAGTATTCAGAACGCGCACTAGATAGTCTAAGAAAAATCAACGAGTCTGATGCGAGAGGTAATCTGGAAAGCCTAGTGAAATTTACTGACAGCACAAAATTCGAGTAGGCTCATCACCTCCGAGGGTTATCTCATAATCACCATGTACTTCTTAAGGATAAGCAAATCAAAAAAACAAAAATGCCACCTAAAGGAGCAAATCTCTTAGAATATAGCGACGAAGGGCGGGACATTCTTTCAAAATTATCTAGCGCCCCACTTGAAGGATTTGCAATACATGCTGTTGATGCAAGTATAACTGAATTTATGAAAGATGCAACAACTACTGTTGAAAAAGGACATCTCTATCTTTTATGGCACTTGATCAACGTTGAAGAATCACTAGAAGATGTCGCCGAAAACGCAATTATTGATGGAGGATATGATGAAGGGATTGATGCGTATCTAATAGATTTTGAAGAAAAAAGGATAAGGTTATTCCAATCAAAATACGGCATCTCACACTCTATTGGAGAAATCGACAAATTTGTTCAGGATGTAGAGCGCTTAAAAGAAAAAGATCAATCCAAACTAAAGCGAGATGATCTACAATACCTTTGGAAGTACCTCAATGATAAGAAGATGAAAGTTGAGCTGGTTTACATAACTGACCAGTTTGTTGACGATTACCGAAATAACAAAGTTAGAGTGATGGGTAG
>CAZMBA010000046.1:0-13636 GCA_964564665.1 uncultured Candidatus Nitrosopelagicus sp.
GAAAATTTTCAATTAAAACTTGCTTTCCTTCAACTTTAATGTTAATTGGAAAATGAGAGAAGACTATTTTCATCTTAACTGTGTATCCTTCTATGACACCCTCTATCAGATTTCTAATGATTGAACGTGCAGTATTCATTATTGCAAAATTAGAATTTCTCGTTCCTTGCGCTTTTAATGAAACTTTACTATCAATAATTTCTATGTCAACTGGAATTTTTTTAAAATTTTTGTAAGTTTTACCTAGCGGTCCTTCGACATTTAGCATATGTGATTTCATAGACACTTTGACATTTTCTGGAATGTCAACATGTGTTGAGAATTTTTCTAACTGCTTAGTAGACATATCCTAACAGAAAACCTCCTAAACCTTTGTTTGCAGCTTCATGATGAGACATCACGCCTTGATTGGTTGTAACAAGCAGCATTCCTCTATTGTATGATGGCAAATACTGTTGTTCCCAATCCGAATACTCATCTTTTTTTACTTTGAAGCGTGGCGTTATTGCACCACACTTTGAAATTTTTGCAATTAATTCAATCTTAAACTTTCCACCACGTTTGTCATCAATATGCTCAAAATCTTTAATGTATCCATCTTTCTTGAGTGTATCTAATACATTAACAGCCAATTTTGATGTTGGAAGAACAACACATTCTGCCTTTCTTCTGGACTCTGTATTATCTATTGTAACAAATAGATTTGCTAAAACATTAGTTGCTGGCATTATATCACCTTAATTTTTTAAATCCTAGAGAGTTTGCGACCTCTCTAAAGCACTGTCTGCATAAGTGTAAGTCATATTTTTTAATACAAGAAGTATAACAACCACAGATTTTACACCATCTAGAACCTCTACCAAATTTTTTCTCCTTCCTTTCAGTATATCCAGTACCACGATCACCATATTCTCTATTTTTTGCCATTAGTAAACTTCAACTCCAAACTCTTTTGTGAGATATTCTTTTGATTCGTTAGCTGTGATTTTATGTGATTTTCCAATATTTGCTTTATGTTTACTTCTAATTCCAATGTTATATCCAGGTCGTGTTAATCTAACATTGACATCTAGTCCTAAAATTCCAATTTTTGGATCATATTTTATTCCAGGAATATCAATATGTTCTAAAATACCAAATGAGACATTGCCCATTTTGTCAAAGGATCTACCATTAACTCTATTGCCTTTTGCCTCAAACAATCTTTTTAACAACACTTTTGCATCATCATCTCTCACTGTGACCGCTGCACCTATTGGCTCTCCCTTTCTAACTCCCCAATCTCTTTGTGCTTTTTTTGCAGAACGATTGCAAGATTTTTTATCAGTTATTAGATCTAATGCTTTTTTCGCATTTTCTATAGCGTCACCAGATTTCCCAACACCCATGTTAAGAACAACTTTTTCTAATTTTATGTCCTTCATTATATTTTGAGTTTCTTGCGTCATATAATCACCTAATTTGTATCACCGGTTTATCAGTTCCAATAGGCATTACCAGATTGGCTGGAATTTCAATTTGTCTATCTTCGAAGATAATGTTAACACGTTTAGGTAGAATGAATGTGCCCTCTTTAATTTCTTTAATCTTCCCAACTTTACCTGCGTTAACACCTCGTGTTATTAACCCATTAATGCCTTTTTCTAATTTAATAACTTCGAGTATTTTCTGCTCCGGTAGTTGCAAAACACATGTATCTCCTACACTGACATCTGTTTCATCTATAAGAGAACGACCGTCGTGAAATCCAATTTGGGTTTTGCCATTTTTGATTGTAGATTTAGATTTTACTTGAGCAAGTTTCTTTGATTTTTCTGTGTCATTAATTATAATAGGTTTTAATAAAATTCCATCCATTGGAACTAATCGGTAGATCTCTTTTACCCCTTCAAGTTGAATTACATCCATTAGTCCAATTCCATGGTGTAATGATTTTCGTTTTACGCCATCTACCATAACTTTACCATTGTAAATAGCAAATTTTGCCTCTCTTAGATTATTGACGATTTTAATCATATCACGCAAAAACACAGCTGATGGAACAGAAGAATTTTTTCCATGTGGACCAGGTCGTGCTGTAACAACAAATCTTTTGTCTTTTCTTGTAATTCCCCAGAAAAGTGGTGCCATCTGTCGTTTTAATTTTTTACTGCCAGCTATCTTTACCAATTATTTTTCCTCCTCACTCTTTTTTTCTGTAGAAGGCTTTTTGCTTGTTTTCTTAGTTGAACTATTTTCCTTCTTTGAAGATTTTTTTTCTGTAGTTGTTTCTTTTTTTGTATCTGCTTCTTTCTTATCAGACTGAGGTCTTGCAGCCCTAACGTTTTTCCCCTCCAGTTTATTCATTCGCCATTTGTCGTCTGTATTTAATCCTGTAATCTCAATATTACTCGTGTGAACGTAAACATCAAATTTGTCACCTTTCAATTTTTCTTTTTTCACTCCTTCAATAGTTAGACCATTGTCACCAGTTGAAACTTCAGTAACTTTACCATCAACACCATTAAACTCACCACGAATAACTTTTACAGAATCGCCTTCAACTACACGAGCACTTCTTTTACCATACTTTTTTCTTAAATCTTTTGATAGCATGCATGACATTTGTGCACTAGCTTTTTTCATAGTTGCATAGTATATTTGATAATTTCTCATTTTTGTTGGTTTCATTTTATACCACCATTGATGCCAGATTTGCAACTCTTGGCCATTTTTCTGTTGCTTCTAATGCAACTGGCCCTTTGATGTCTGTTCCTTTTAATTCTCCTTCCGGTGTTATTATAACACCAGCATTATCTTCAAACTGTACTCTTACACCGTTAATCCTGTTAATTGCATATTTTTGTCTAATAATCACCGCACCAAAGATCTGTTTTCTCAATTCAGCAGGACCTTTCTTGACAACTACATTACAATAATCTCCAACGGCTGCAGCTGGTAATCGTGACGTTCTAGTTTTATGACCATGAACATTTACGACTTCTAAGATCTTTGCACCACTGTTATCTGCACATACTATCCGTGCACCTACTGGAATTGATCTTGTTACATAAAGCCTAAAGTCTACTACAGTCTTACCTCCTTTACTTCGTGCACCACCCATTACTCTTTAACCTCCACTACTACGAATGACACTGATTTTGCTAACGGTCTGCATTCTGCAGCTATCACTATGTCACCTTCATTCACTTCAAGATTAGTTGGAACGTGTGCATGTATACTATTTTTACTCCTTGCATATCTTTTGAATTTTTTAAAGTAAACAGGTGATTCTTTCTGTATGACTACGGTGTTTTGTGCCTTTGTTTTTACAACCTTACCCTCAAATAATTTTCCACGGACTGAGAGAGTTCCATTAAATGGGTTCTTTTTGTCATTTTGATCAGGTTCTGTTTCTGGCATCTTAACTTTAATGCCTATGTTTCTACTCATGAGAAAATCTCCATTCTTTCATACGGGCGTTTTAGCATTTGTAAACCATCAATCATTAACATTTTACCATCTTTAACAACTTGTAACTTGCTTGAATTTTTTGGAATTGATCTTTTTCCTAGTTCTGTATCCATGACTATCATGTATTTTGTTTCATCAATGATCTGCCCTGTAATTCCAAGTAAATTTTTGTTAGAAGACTGAACGACTGTTCCGTTTAATCCAATAATTTCAATTATTTGTTCAGTCATTTTCGTTTCATCTCGTTTAGTCTAGTAAGTAATCTGGCAATGTCTCTTTTTAGAGGTTTTATTTTTCCAGATTCTTTCCGTAATGTTCCTTTGGCATTTTCAATGTTTAGTTTTGATAGTTCAGTTTGCATTTCTTCTATACGACTTTTAAGATCACCCTCATTTAATTCACGTATTGACTTCATTTTGAGTCGACCCATCACTTCATCATCTCTTCTTCTTTCTCCATAGTGTCTGGCAAGTCCTTCATCTTCTCCTGTTCTACATTGATTATCTCTGATTCTGTTTTGGCTTTCTCGATTGCCTCATCGGCCTCTCTTTTTAGTTTTGCATCAGCATCTTTCTCTGCCTGAGTTTTACCTTTGAGTTCAAATTCAGGAATAAATTTCTCTTTCCTTGCAATTCTAATTCTGACTCCAATCAAGCCCATGGGTGTCTCTACATGTGCTATGTCTTCCGCAACTATGACATCTGCATGGTGTCCAGCTCTAGGTAGGATTCCAGCAGTATGCTTTTCAAATGCAGATCTGTCACCTCGTAACTTTCCAGAGATTGTTATTTCCGTTCCCATCGCATCATTTTCCATTATTTGTTGGATAGTCCACATAGTTGCCCTTCTAAATGCTGTACCTCTCTCAAGATGTGCAGCCATTCTATTACACATAACACTAGGTGATAATTCTGGTTTTTTGATCTCTTCAACAGACAATTGCGGGTTTTTTAATCCAAATTCCGACTCTAATTTTTCGGTAAGTTCCTTTATTCCAGTGCCTTTTCTTCCAATAACTATACCAGGCCGTGTAACATGTAATACAACTCTAGTACCGGTAGGCGTTTTAGATACATCAACTTTTGAAAATCCAGCCTCCTTAATTTTTTTTCTTAGATAGTTGTTTAACAACATCATATTATAATTATCCTTGATTACATTTTTTACAGCTGACATGACTATACCTCTTGAGCTACTATCTCCATATGTGTTAGGACATCATTCTTTGCTGTTGCACGACCTTGTGCTCTTGGAATGAATCTTTCAATAATAACACCCTTCTGTGCTGTTGCGTTAATGATCTTCAGTCTATCCATATCCATTCCTTTGTATTCAGCATTTGATTCCAAATTATCTAACAATCTTAACACTTCTGTAACTGCTTTTTCAGGATATCTTCCAGACATCACGCCAGGATCTGATCTATGTCCAACCTGATTTTTATATCTTCTAAACGGAATACATCGTTTATGCTCAATCACACTTTGAAGGTAATCTCTTGCTTTTTCTACTGATAAACCTTTGATGGCAGTAGCAATTTCTCTGGCATGTTTATGAGAAATTTTTTTCTCTCTCATAGACGCTCTAACATGCCTTGTTGAATCATAATTTTGAAATGCGTAGTCATACCGTCCCATTTTAATCACTTCAGAGGCACATACAAGCTAGATCTAGACGCTCCCACACCCGGTGCACCATGACTAACTCTTTTGTTTGTTATTACGTATTCGCCAATGTAATGGCCTATCATTTCAGGGGATATTGTAATCGGTGTAAACTCTTTCCCTGAAAATACATTCATTGTAACTCCAACCATGTAAGGCAGAATTATGAGATCTCTTTGATGTGTTTTAATTGGATTTTTATTTTTTCCTTCTTTTGCAAGTTTAATTTCTCCGATAAGTTTCTTCTTGTTATCTGAAAGTCCTCTTTTTAATGAACGTCTTTGTCTTGCATTGAGTAGGCCAAACAACTCTTCGGTGGATAGTTTCTGTAATTCCTCAGTTGATTTGCCTTTATAATTAACTGCCTTTACCATGCTTTTTCACCCATTGTGTTTTTCATGAATTCATGTGTCAATTTATAGCATTCCTATCTTTGTGGCGAGGTCTCTGGCTTTATCTACTGATTCAAACTTTACAAACGCTTTTTTCCCATAAATGGTCCTTGCAGTATCAACACTTATTGTATTTTCATTATAAAGTGTTTTTACCGCATCTTGTATCATTGGTTTAGAAGCTTCCCTTTTCACCAAAAAGCATATTTTTTGCTCGTTTTCTACCATGGAAAATGTCTTCTCAGTGATATGTGGACGAATGATAATTGCAGTTGCCTGTTCTACATTCATTGTAACGTCACCATTAACTCCAAATGATTAGATTTGATTTCAGAAATTTCTTCAATCGCTTTTTTTGAAAACACAGTCAGTCTGATTAAAGTGCCACCGGGGGCTAGATTTAAAACACTAAGATCTTTTGCTTTACACACATCAATGCCGGGTATTCCTGAACACGCTTTGGAAAGTTTCTCAGTATTTGACACTACAAAAAGAGTACTTTTACCAATTTTTGAAACACGTCCTCTTAATGCAACTTTACCAGTACGTTTTTTTCTAGAGTCAAGTCGTTCTGCATCTTGTGTAAGTTTTAGAGAATCTAATACACCAATCATTTCATTGGTTTTTGAGACATTTTCAATGTCATCTGATACAATTATTGGTAATGAGTCTATTCCTTCTATCTTATGTCCACGTCTTTGAACTAGTTCTTTTGATGCAGTTGCGGCTATAGCTGAACACAGTGCTAATTTGTTTTCTTTTTTATTAATTTTTTTGTATATTACTTTGTTGGCATAAGGCCTATGAGCTTGTCTACCACCTCTTGTTCCGGCAACTTCTCCTGCTTGTCCTTGACGACCGCCACCACCACCTTTCATTCTGGCAATTCTAGAAATACCTCTACCAGTTGGCGGATCATTAGAATCTGCTACAACATCCTGCCCTGCGGTTGGATGAGTTGAATGTTTTTGAAATCCATGTGATTGTAAGTTGATGTATGCTTTATGGATTAACTTGGCATTTATTTTTGTATTAAAAACATTTGGAAGTTCAATTTGTTCAGATTTTTTTCCATCTACACTAAGAACATCATTTTTCATTAAATAACAACCTCCAGTATGTTTGGTTTAACAATCTTCTTTGGTTCTTTTCTAATCTGCTTTCTTAATTTAATCAAGCGTCTATAAGTTCCTGGTACTGAACCTTTCACAATGACATAGTCACCATTAACATTTCCAAAATGTTTGTATCCACCATCAGGGTTTATTTTGAATTCTTCATTATCCGTGTTACTCATAACCATGATTCTTTTATTGTATTCAATTCTTTGGTGAAACCCTGTTTGACCTGCTCGAGGAACTGTGTACATAACGTTCTGTGGAGATATAGGTCCTAACGAACCAAGTTCTCTAACAGTTTTTCTTGATTTGTGTTGTTTCTTCTTTGCACCCCATCTGTAAATAACACCTTGCCATCCCTTGCCTTTTGTAATGGCGGCTGTGTCAACGTATGTACCATTTTCAAAAACTTGATCAATTTTTACTTCTTTCCCAAGTAAGTCCTTTACAAATGCAAATTGTTTTTCTGTGTCTCCACCTTGCACTCCAATCTCAAAAATATACGGTGTTTTTTGTTCTAATCCTACTAACCTTGGTGTGACAGATACTATAGCATACAGTTCTTTTATTTTTCTAAGATGTTTTTCGGCTTCTTCGACATCATTGCTATCTGGCTTAATTTTGATCATTTTTTCAACATTTTTTGGGGCATCTTTTGTAAGCACGTCAAAAACTGCGTGCTTTCCATAGCTATCTTCAGCATAACCTCTAATACCAATAATAACTAGTGGTGGTGTTGCAATCACAGTTCCAATGGCCACAACTTGTTTTCCGTGATTTGGTACGTGGTCACGATCATCAATGCTTACTAATTGTACACATCCAACCTTGAATCCTGCATGTGCTAACAATCTGGGTTCATCAGAATCTAATTGAGGCCAGCCTCTAATTCTAGCTTCCATACTTTTAGCACGTCCTCTAGGTGAGTAGGCTAGACTTCCTCTTCTAGGTTGATGATGCTTTCTATGGCCCATTGATAATCGAAAAAAGTCGTTAACCGTCTTATATACTAAATGAAATTTCTGTAAAAATCATTGAATTCTTTAAAGAAACATCTAGAAATTTGATAATTCTTTAAGCATTGTAAAAATTGTAATTCCACCAATCATGATTCCTGCTATTCCTAATAAAATTGCTAAAATTAGAAAATTTTTACGATTTGCCATATTAGTTTTATATTTATTTTTAATTTATTTGTTAGAGCTTAAAAATGCATTAAGTATTGCAAGAGATCCAATTATCGCTTCTTCTAATCTTACAGTCTCAGTGCCCTGATCTGGAAAAAAGTTAACTACTTTAGAATTTTGCAGATTATTTATTTTTGTTCCAAGTATATCGTGTATTCCCTTATTGGTTGAACCAAAAACCATCAAAATTGGTTTTTTTGATTTCTTTAACTCCTCAGTATATGATTGAGTAAGATTTTTTGCTTTTCTGCTTGTTAGAATCTTGATTCCATTCCAACTAGAAAGTAATGAAAATAAATTTCCTGATTGTCTAACATTATAACTCCAATATCCATGAATTTCATTCTTAGTAATTTCTTTAACTGAAAAGTTTGGAAATGTATTTTTTATCTGCACAATTACTCTTTTACCAACATCCTGCTTACTATGATGATTAATGACATGATTGACGCCAATGTCTATAGCTTTATTCCCTTTTACTCTCACTACTAATCCTTCCCTAATGTCATCTTTCTTAACTTCATTTGCGTTTGACGTTCCGGTTTGATTAGGTATTTTTAATGGTGGTAAAACACCAGCGAATTTTAAAAGATTTGTTTTCTGAAAAATATGCCTTCTGAAGTATTGCGGTGTTTCTAAATATTTCAAAATGGTGATAAATAATTTGGAATCATTTTCATTTACTTTTCCATCACGATATACTATAATCTCATTTACTTTAAAAATTCCGCACGATCTTGCAATAGACGCTATTTTTCTAGTTTTATTTTCTAGAGTCTTTTCATCAGACAGTGATGAATCAGGTATTGCAATAGATAGATTCATGTCAAAAGTTGGGTAATCACTGAATTAAAAATTTATTTTTGCTCTGATGGATATTTTACTTTTGAATCAGTCCCGAGCTGCTTTATTTTTTTATTATCAATAAATTCAAACTCCTTTGTATCCAATTTTATTTGTGACATCTTGATGTGATCAACATCTGTTTGATCTGGATTTGAGTTTTGGATTGTAGAAACCGCCAGTAGCATGGCATCATCGAGTGACATGTTAGGATTATAATTTTTTTCGAGAAATTCATTTGCTGCATCTGAATTTCCTCCGATGGCAACAGCATTGTATAAAACATATGCACCACTAGGATCAGTAAGGTAAAGTGTACTTCCATTGGAATCAACCCCTCCAATTATCAATGAAACACCGATAGGTCTAGCACCACCATACTGTGTATACTGTTGACATTGATCAGCTAAATGTTTAGCAACTGTTTCTATTTCAACTGGCTCATCATAAACTAGTTTGTTGCTTTGAGAAAAAAACCGTGCATTATCAATCTGAACTCTGGCATCTGGAATGTATCCAGCTGCTGCTGCACCAACGTGATAATCTATCTGGAAAAGTTTTTGTGGTGTGTGAGAAATTTGTAATTTCTTAGTTTTTTCATCTACAGCGATGATAACACCATCATTGGTTTTTAGACCAACTGCCAGCGCTCCTCTCCTAACTGTTTCTATTGCGTATTCTACTTGAAACAGCCTTCCATCTGGAGAAAACACGGTTATTGCTCTATCATAGCCCTGCTGTGATTGCATCATTGTGATTCAATTTTTTACGAATGTTAATTTAATGTTTGTGAACATAAAATGTATGGGATTCAAAGAAAAGGCAGTAATAATTCCACTTGCCTTATGTGCTATAGCGATTTTTGGCTTTGGGATCTATAATACTGCGTGTAAACATTCTTTTTTCAGCTTTATCGGTTGCTAAAAATCATGTTTTTGTTGAATGAAATTTAGCATTTCTATCTTATTTTAGTATAAATTATTAATTTTGTGACAACAGAAATTACTATCTCAAGCTCAGAATCAGTATCTGACGAAGATATCAAAATGATCCAATCATCATTTAATGAAATACCTATGAAAGAAATTCTAGTTGGATTAAAATTTGCAAAGAATAGATGGCGGGCTAAAGATGCTGGAATATTAAAAGTGGGTAGGAAAAGCATAATTCAAAAAGAGATTCATTCTGTAACAACTGAACAGGCAACCTGGAGATTAAAAAATTGGAAACTCATGATTGCTAATTATAGAAAACGTGGATACAGCTATCCAACTATTTCCAGAATTAAAAAATTACTTCAAGAGATCAGTAAGAAAAACTAAATTTGTTCACGTTCTTGTAGTATGCTCTCTATTGTAGTGGTGGATGGTGGTTCTGGCATGCTTTGTCTGGCTTGGCCTTCAACAATAGACTGTGCCTCTGCTAGTATAGACTGTGCGTCTGAATTTGTTGATTCTACTTGTCCAATTGAACCATCATGTGTTATGGATGATCCTGTTACTATATCGCCAAGCATGTTTGAAAGATCTTGCATTGAATCTGCCACTGTTGGCATCATTCCACCTAGTGATGAACTTAGTCCTTTGATAAGTGACATGCATGGACTTAATGTTACAACAACATCACCTAGTTCTGATACAGTATTAAGTCTAATTTGGATTTGCTCCATTGATAATTTTGCATTGTTAACCATCTTCTCATGTTTTCTAACCTCTGCTAACTCATTAGCATATACTTTTGCATAAGTTTCATTATTGGATTTTTTGGCTTCAACTATTTTTTCAAAGATTGCATTATTTTTCTGATTAAGTTTAGTATCTATCTCATCTAATTTTGTTATTTGTAATTGTAGTTTTTTCTGTGCTACTTCTAACCTATTTTTTAGAGGGGCTTCTGGTTTTACTTTACCCATGAAGGCACTTGTCAATTTTTCGTTATTCTTTACAGTATCTTTCCATTTGTTAAGGAATGATGGCATGAATTTTCTTTATAATTTTGCATTTTATCACGGAACTAAAAAAAAATAATCTAATTGGATCAAATTTTGTTACGTAGATGAAAATTTTATTCGTAAACTAACCAAATGTGAATGTAAAAATCTGAAAATCTGCCCCTTTTACATTGATTTTTAATTCATGTGTTTCAGTATAATCAGAATCTATAATATTGTATAATCTTGGTTCCAAAACAAGGATTTTACTTTGTGTGGTCAAGTCTGAACCAGATATATCATTTGGAACCACTTTTCCATCAAGAAAAATTTCCAATTCTGAATTATTTGACGCAACAATGTTTACTTGCTTTGCATTGTATTTTAGCAAAATTGAACCATCACTTGAAACAAGTTTCATACTATCCCGTTTATTTTCCCATGTACCCTCTAGGTAGAAATAATGTTGTTTTGTTTCTAATGGAATTTCATAATCAACTATTATGCCAGGATTGAATCCTTGATCGTTACCAATTTGATTTCTGCCAATTGCAAAATTATAACCAAAGTAGAGCTCTGGGGTTCTAAATGTTGAATGTTTAAACTCATCTAACTCTAAAATTTCTGTACTAGTAGTTTTAATCCCAAGAGATTCAGAACGCTCTTGTAATAATATTTGAATGACTTTTTCAGTTTCTTTGTATGAGCCCTCACCAATATGATCGTACCGAATGTATCCATTATGATCAGATATGTATTTTCTTGGCCAATAATTATTTTGAAACGCATTCCAAATCTCCTTCTCGTTATCTAAAACAACTGGATATTTTATAGCAAATTTTTCTACAGCGGTTAATACGTTTTCTTTATTTTTCTCAAATTCAAATTCCGGCGTATGTATTCCAACAATTATCAATCCTTGATCTTTGTATTTCTCATCCCATCCTGTGATGTATGGAAGTGTTCTAATGCAATTTATGCAGCTATATGTCCATATGTCATATAGCACTATCTTTCCTTCCATCATGTTAGCAAGTTCATCTTGTGAAACATTGATGTATCCACTTCCCTGTAAGATATCCGGGGCTTTTTGTAATTCTGATTTATCATACGACTCTAGATTATTTGTTGTATTTTGTTTTAGTTCTAAATCATTATAGAAAATTGATATCGCTACAAAACCAAATATGATAATAATCCCACAAATTATTGCCGTCTTTATCTCAGTTTTCATTATACATCAAGAATTAGATTATTTAGGAGTGGAAAACTTGCTATTAGTGTCAATTGATTGAAAAATACCAAAATACCAAGAATGATAATTAACAAGCCTAAAACCACTGTATAGTATTTTAGGTGTTTACTCATTTTCTGAACAAATCTGTTTGCCTGAGTGATGAATATACCCATAATTATGAATGGTATTCCAATTCCAGCAGAATATGCAAGCAGTAGGTTAAATGCAATTCCGGGTGTGGTTGTGGCAAGTGTGAGTATAGAGCCAAGAATGGGACCTATACATGGCGTCCAACCTGCAGCAAAGGCAAGTCCAAAAATGAATGAAAGTGGAAAACTTGCACCAATATGTGAAGGAAAAATCTTTTTTTCAAAATTTAATTTTTGAATTTTTAGACTTAGTAACATAAACACACCAAAAGACATTATGATAATTCCACCAAACTGAGTGAAGTTTGATATTACCTCATTCGTGGATGAAGAGAAGACTGAATTTATAGCAATACCAAATGCTGAAAAAACTATTGAAAATCCAAGAACAAAGAATATTGTATTTAGTATGACATTTGTTTTTCTTATAGTAACTGTTTTTATTCCAGATGATTTTTTCAAATCAGAGATTGTTATGCCGGAAATATAAGCCAGAAATGCAGGGACTATAGGTAATATGCATGGTGCAAAAAATGAACCTAACCCTGCAATCAGAGCAAGAAAAATATTAATTTCCATCATAATTCATTAACTTCTGAATTTATAATATTGTTTTTTATTCAATGCCTTAATATCTAACTAAAATTTGCTATTTTTATGAACACACGTTTTATTATAGTTGGAATTGTTTTAAGCATAGTAGTTTCAATTGCGTTCTTCATGGGCTCACCAATGTTTGGTGGCTATGATATGATGAGATAATTAGTTTAGATTAAATTTACTTCTCGCTTTTTCTAAAACATCTATAGATATCTCTATCTCTTTTTCTGATAACCAACCTGAAATGGAAATTCTAATTCTTGCTTGGTTTTTTTTAACTGTTGGGTAACGGATTGCTTGTGCAAATACCCCTTTAGTCATTAAAAATTTTGAAAACTCTATCACTTTTTTTTCACTTCCAATTATAATTGGAATTATTTGACTAGTTGATGTCGTAGAAAATCCTATCTCACTTAACCTATGATGAAATTGATTAATTTTTTTCCATAATCTCTTTCTATATGCCTCCCTGTTTGAATTGAACCTCTTTAAGGAATACTGATTGATGGATGATGGTAATGCAGATGTGTAGATGAAAGTTTTTGATGTGTTTATGCACAGATCAATCAAGTCTTTTCTTCCTGAAGCGTATCCACCAAAACTTCCTAATCCTTTGCTTAGACTGCTAATGTATTCGTCGATCCTTTTTTGAACATTAAAAAAATCCCCAGTTCCTTTTCCATCTTTTCCTAAAACAAAATCTCCATGAGCATCATCTAATATGGTGATCAGTCCTTTTTTTTCTGCAATCTCAATCATCTCATTCAGTTTAGACCAATCACCATCCTTACTGAATATTCCCTCAGTAACAAGAAATTTTCTTCCTTTAACTATTTTATTTTTTTTTTCTTGATCATGCATATCATTATGCTTAAAAATTTTAATTTTTGAGCCAGATAGTTTACAGGCTTCAACAATACTCGCATGGTTCAACTCATCACTGAAAATCGTATCCTGTTTCCCTGCTAATGCAGAAACAACCCCAAGATTTGCCATGTAACCTGTTGGATAGATTATTGTTTTTTCTTGCGATTTATGCCTAGAAAGTTTTTTTTCAAGATTT
>CAZMBA010000047.1:0-6822 GCA_964564665.1 uncultured Candidatus Nitrosopelagicus sp.
ATCTCCTTCTTCCCGTCCACAGTCATACTAATTCCTGATATTACCTTGTATTATTACCAAGCTATTTCTCTGGAAAAATTTATTCACAAAACTCCTAGTTTTTTTGAAAAAATTTCAGCAATTCTTTAAATATCAAGAAAATGAATATTGAATAATGCTAAAGGTTGTAAAACCTATCGACTAAAGCAGCTTGGCCCTGTAGATCCAAGAAAAGACAAAGCACTTAGTGCTCTCAAGAGGGGTGTTCTCTCAGAGATTTACCAAAGGGTCAAGCCAAATTAATTATGATTAGACAGTTCTTATGATCTCAGACAGACTAACACTCAGGGAGCCTTCCAGATTTCCAAACCTCTTTACAATTATCAAATACTCGCATTTGGTATCATCCAGGAAACACTCCCTGTCTGAAATCGAAAATCTGTCATCTCCAAGATAATCCCACGTATAGTACTTTGAGATGCCAGTATCTACCAGAGTGCGTTCCAGATAAAACTCGTCATTGTATACAATTCCAGAGGTCTTTCCAAACGGATTATCTGGATCCTTTTTCAAGATCTGGACCAAAAGCTTCTCTGGCGAGTCACCCATGGGTACAAATCCAAGTTTGTACAAAGATTGTGACTGCAGGGTAATATTGCCTCTATGAATGTCAATCTCATTAAACTCAGGTCCTGCTATGCGAAGGCTCCAAATCTCAACCTCGGTAGGGCCTGATTCTTCATTTGGAGTATATTCTGGATTAATTTGGGCTCCAGCCACGACCAAACCTATGATGGCTGCCAGAATAATACCACCAATTATTGGCTTCTTCACGAAATTAATTGAAAATACTATAATTTTAGTCATTGAAATTGAATGATTTGTGAACCATTATTCACACCTGAAATTAACTACGTATTTCAAAACAGCAGGCATGGGAAACTTCACTGACAAGTGGTCAAAGCCACAAAGACAGGGATTGATGGAGAAGATTACTGATACAGTAAAGCCAAAAGGCGCCCTAAAACCACGAGTGGAGACTGCCGTAAAGAGACTCCAAGCACAGATTGCAAAAATGGACGGCATGGTTAACAAACTAAAGCAGAGAGACCAAGAAATTTTTCAGAAAATAGTTGTAGCAACACAACAACATGACACTTATTCCAGCAAGGTATTATCAAACGAATTAGTTGAAGTTAGAAAGGTAGGTAAAATTTTAGGAAACGCAAAGATGGGTTTGGAGAGAATTGAATTACGATTAACAACATTCCATGACCTCGGAGACACCGTGGTAACCTTGATGCCAACAATCGGCCTCATGAACGGTCTAAAGAGTTCACTGGTCAAATTCATGCCTGGAGCAGACCAAGAGATTGGAAGGATGACCGAAATGTTAGGTGGATTGATGACAGACACATTCAGCAGTAGCGATTCAACATTCGGTGTGGAAGAATCAACCAATTCAGAATCAGAAGGAATTCTTGCAGAGGCTGCCGCAGTTGCAGAATCACAATCCGGAGATAAATTCCCATCGGTTCCAACAATGGACGGCCTACCTGGAATGCCATCTACCGAATCAAAATTTATGTAAAATTTAGAATCTAAAAACTAGAAGATTTATCTCGAGAATCTTTGAAACTCTTGATTCTACTTCCCTCGTCTTCAACCACTCGGTCAATTCCGCCCAGCTTGTCTCTTAGCGTTGTGATGAGACTGGCAACTTCATCCGCCTCTCTTTCAACCGAGGATCTCTTATTTGACAGATTTTGAATTCCGCGAGTTTCTTCCTCAATGTACTCATTAACTTTAACCAATTTCTCCTTTAGATTTTTGATATCAACCGACTCCTCTTCAATCTCCTTTTCAAGACCGGTCCTTTTCTCCTTTAGATTGGCAATCATCATGCCCACATAATCTACGGCCTCCTCGAGTTTGGCTCGCTTATCCATCAGGGATGAAATTCCAATATCGTCTCCAGTCGATGATTCCACCTGCTCTGCATTCTCTTGAACCTCATTTGGCTCAGAACGATATTCATTATCAGATCCAGATTCGCCTGCTTCAGACTCGGTTTCTTCGTATGATGGGCGTTCCTCAACCATCTCTGAACCTTCGGAATCGTCTTCTTTGAATTTATCAAGAAATCCTGTCATGAAATGAATTGAAATACCTCAAATAAAAAGCTGAACAACGTTACTTTTTGATTTAATGGACTTTTTTACAAAAAGCAAAAATTCTCTGTTTTCCGCCCCCGCCAGCAAAAGCGACCAAATCCCAATTTTTTGCGGCCAGAAAACCTGTTCCGCTGTGCGTTCCGCCGTGGCGTTTCAAAATGTCCCTCATTAAGCTAGGGTTGCCATACCATACCATGTCAAAACAACAATACAGATCCGAGATGGGAATTATGGGAGACATCCTAGATGTCACTCAGAATGGTGGCCAACAGGGTGTAATTGTTTCTGCGATATCTAGACGTGCTAACCTATCACACTATGCAGTTTTAGACAAATGTGAAAAATTGATCAATGCTGGCTTAGTTGAAACAAAACGAGAAGATAGAAATCGTAAATTCAGAATTACCGAAAAGGGCCTGGAATTCTTTCAAGAATTCAAGACATTCCAAAATCTCCTAGAATCGATGAATCTAAGGTATTAGAAATGAACCAAGAGTCGGTGCTTTGTAGAAGGCATGATCATTCCAACTGTGATGGAATGCTTTTAAGTTCTACAGAAGCCCTGAGAACAATGGCACTTGTACCAATAGCAGCGTTCGTCCTAATTCTGCTTGCTATGATGGTACCTATTCAGCACTCTTTTGGCTCAAATCGAACCCTTGATTTTTCTCTTTTTTCTGACGGCTCAACTCACGTATTTTATGAACTTGAATCAAATCCACTCTTTCCAGATAGCCAGGTGTCGCTTTTTGGCGATTCCATTGAAAATCTGGTTGTTGAGGATGAGAATGGATTCCTTTTGAACGCTGAAGCCACCACAAACGATCCTACAATTTTTGAAGTGGAGACTCTTGGCGCATCAACCATTTTGATTAATTATGATACATATTCACTTGTAGCAAAAGATGGTAAAGTTTGGTCATTTGCAATCGATGCACCAACCGAATTTACGCTCTCAATGCCAGAAAACTCTGTAATTGTAGGAATGACTACTTTTCCAATCGATATGAATGAGGGAGACACAACGAAAATGCTTCTGCCAAGCGGTCCAGTAGAACTAACATATTTCCTAACAGTTACCGAGTCTGCACAGGCAGAATTGTCTACTCAAGAAGAAGATTCCCAGTATTCTCTCATCGCTGCAATTGGAGCAATAATTGCGGCTGCAGTCATTGGAGTGGTCATAATGTCAAAAAGAAAACAATCAACCATACCAGAAAAGCCAACACAGACAATCCAAGAATCAGAAAAACCATTTGATTTGGAAGCCTCCATCTCTGATGAAGATATGAGAGAAGACGATAAAGAAATTATCAAATTTATTCATGAGAACGGAGGCGAGGCATTAGAGAGTGAACTTAGGAAAAAATTCCTCCAGCCAAGGACAACCATGTGGAGGGCAGTAAAGCGGTTGGAAAGACAGGATAAGATTGAAATCATTAAAAAAGATCAACAAAACCTTGTCAGACTAAAAAATCCGGAGGATTATGATGAATAAGATTTTTGCAATACTTGCAATCTTTGCAGTTGGAGGTCTGTTATTTGCAAACGTTCCAGTACCTACAAACGCTGCATCAAACCTAGATTACATGTTATCCATTGCAGAAAACGGGCAAAAATTCTGTAAATCTGAGATTGAGGCACGTGACAGTGTTCCTCCAGAGATACTAGATTTGTACAGGCAAAGTATGCTGGACATCGAGAAACTATCATCAGCAATTGATGCAAACGATGTAAAATCTGCAAGAGAACACTTTGTTTCATCAATGCAGAAAATTAAACAGATTAGCCTGATGATAAGTCAGCTTGAATCTTCTGCGGCAGAGTCTAAAGCATCTTCTACAAGCAATCTTGTTCTTGATAGATTTGAAATTAATATTAACAAACTCAAAGCAATCTCAGCAAAATTTGGTGCAAATATTGATTTTCAGGAAATTGATAACCTAATGCTTCTAGCAAAAGACTCACATGAAGAGGGAGACTCCGAAAAGACCAAACAAATAATCGACGATATTTCCAAAAAGGGCAATGCAATATACCAGGTTCTCAAGTCCATTACAGAACAAAATAAAATCATCCGTGCAAAGGCACTAGCTGAAAGACACATTCAACAAATTAACATGCTTATCCTTCAGGCTAAAGAACTTGGACTGCAAGACTCGGTTACTAAATTAGAACAATCCAGAATCAATCTCATTGCTGCCAACAACACATCCCAGATTAAACAAAGCGTCAAAATTATCATAGTTCTACACCAGTCAATTGAGAAATCAAAAGTTGAACTTATGGAAAGTATCAAAAATACTGACATACAGCTTTCCCAACAGCAGCAGTTTTCCTTGCAAATATCACAGTTAGAAAATAAACTGAATATTCTAACTAGTAGTGCATATGGAAACAACGCTGCAATATATTATCTTGACAAGGCTGAAGCCTTGATTGATTTAGCAAAACAGGATCTAAGCAACCCACCAAAGGATATTTCTAAACAACTTGATCAAATAGCGGATATTATTTTGAAAGTTGAAAAAATGTTGCAAGAATCGACATAAACTTCATATAGATTCTAGCAGCGCCACCTTACATGGGTTCTAAGCAAATCAGTTTCGGAGTTGGGATTCCGATGATTGCAGTTGGTGCATTAATTGCATTCTTGTGGGCTCCAGCTGAAACTGAACTAGGATCAACGACTGAATTCATTGGAAGTCTGATAGGCATCCTCGGTGTCGTCTTTCTGATATCTGGCATATTTTATGGCAAACAGATACTCGCGAAAGAAGAGTAATTCCTGCGCGCATAGAACAATCACATCCCTTAAAATAACCTTAATTCACAAATTTCTCATGGACAAAGAGCGAGTCAAGAAACTCATCAGGGAGCTAATCATTGAGATTGGAGAAGATCCTACTAGAGAGGGCCTGAGAGAGACCCCAAACCGTATTGCTGAAGCTTACGAAGAGATTTTTGCCGGCTATGACTCCGACTCGGAATTATCTGTCCAGTTTTCAGAAGATTCTGAAACAGTAATTGCAAAAGACATACAGTTCTATTCAATGTGCGAACATCACATGTTGCCATTTTTTGGAAAAATCCAGATAGCATATACACCAAACGGAAGAGTTTTTGGAATATCAAAATTAGTCAGACTAGTTGAAAAATACTCAAAGAGACTTCAGATTCAAGAAAGACTGACAAAAAACATTGCAGACGAGCTATATTCTCAAGGAATCAAGGGAGTGGCAGTGATGACAGACGCAGAACACCTTTGCATGAAGATGCGAGGGGTAAAGAATGACGCAAAATTAACCTGCTCTGCATTTAGAGGAATCTATGAGGATCAGAAGATAAAGCAAGAAATCATAAAGACCATACAAACCAGACCTACAGCACAGATTTGAGAACAAACTTCATCAAAAAATAAATAATCAGAAATTGGGGGTAACTTATGCCAGCACGAAATAACGTTCATGTTCCAAAAGAATCTTGGCCAAAATTTTCTTGGTTTGTGATCGAATTTGCCATAGTGATGGCAGTAGCCGTTTTAATTGCATGGCAGACAAACCCGCTCTATGAAGACTTTGTAGTAATGAAAGGATGGGATTGTGAGCAAGTTTCACAGGTAACTGATTGTAGCGTTGCTGAAGAAGCCACAATAAACCAAGAAGCACTAAACTGGATTTTCTGGGGTACTGTAGGTGCCGTATTTCTCGTATGGTATCTGTTGATACGCGGAATTGTTTTGAAGAAATACGTGTTGTAAAGCTAATCCAAATATTTTGTATTGTCTGAAATTTTCGCTTTGTTGAATGCCTTCTTTCTATTATTACACGATTCACATTTACCACACTGTGATTTCAGATTCAAGTAACAGCTCCAAGTCTTGAAAATTTCATTTCCCAATACTCTGTGACCAGTCTTAATCAGATCACTCTTAGAGATTCCCTCCGAATACGGCGACCAGATCTTAATTTTGTGCCTGATTTTCTTTTTTATCCCATCAATCTCTCCTTGGTTTAACGCAGCCGCAAGCTTTCTTGAAAATGCTGGCCTGCAGTCAGGATATTGGGTATCTCCTTTTTGTGCGCCGTACGCAACTAGTTCCGCATTAAGAGTAAATGCCCACGCAGTTGCTATGGACAAAAAAACAGCATTTCTTATTGGAACTACAATAGAATATTCAAATTTACTCGGCATCTTTTTCTTTGTACTGGTAAGAACATTACTTTCACCGTACAAGTTCTTCATGAAACTGATGTCGAGAATCTTGTGTTCTTTTAATTTCAGTAACTTTGCTATACGTTTTGCAGCCTTTATCTCCTGAGATGCTCTCTGACCATAAGCAAACGTAACCCCATACAACTGGTATCCTTCTTTCAGATATGACGTCATGCATGCCGAATCTAAACCACCGCTTAGAATTATCACCGCTTTTTTCATTTTCTATTTAATTATGGGGCCCTTGCTTGGTTTACAGACTATGATTTTAGAATTTTTCTTTGCTACTTTGAATCCCCTTCTCATAGAATTACCAATCTTTCTTACATCCTGACTTTTATTTGTAAAGGCAATAACTGAAGGTCCAGCGCCACTGATTGTTACACCAAAGGCTCCTGCCCTTAGTGCATTTTTTTTCACAATGTTAAATCCAGGAATCATGTGTTTTCTTGCG
>CAZMBA010000048.1:0-3222 GCA_964564665.1 uncultured Candidatus Nitrosopelagicus sp.
TTGAAAAACTAAAGGGAAAAGGCACTGATAAGAAATTTCTCACATGGCTAACCAATAACGTATCAGAAAAGGACCTAAGGGTCAAATTTGCTATAAAAGAAGAGATGGAATCCAGTAAATTTGGAATCTTTTGATGAGTAGGAGAGGCCTCCGGGGGGAATCGAACACCCATCAAGGGATCCACAATCCCCTATCCTAACCATTGGACGACGGAGGCCACAAAAAAATTAGAACAATTTGCCGTATTAATCTTAGTATGCACGGTTACTTGCGGAATTTGTCACGTATGTTCTGTAGTCTCTGACGACCAAATGGTAGAACACGATACTGTTTTGTCCATCTGTATGTTATAACAACTGAAATGCCTGTTGCAATAACAAGTATTGGAATGACCCATGTGTATGATATGTGTAGATCTGGTATACCAAAAACTGTCGCAAGTGTATTAGGAACAAGTACTGCAGTAGCTGCTACTGTTAACCAAACAATTAGTTTAGTCAGCTGATTTGAAGATTCTGTATTAATTGCTGTAATCCCAGTTGAGATTACTTCCAAAACGTTTTCTGCCATTTGAATTTGTCTATCGAGAGTAGCTAAAACAACTTCAAACTTTTCAAGTATATCATCATCGTCTGATATCATATCAGGATCGCCATACTTGAGATTTTTGATAACGTCATGAGTTGCCCATACTGCACTAAGAAAAGATAGTACAGAACGTTTCATGTTTGATAGTTCAAGTGACAAGTCACGGTTAATTTGACGTGAGCCTGCAAGATCAATTTCAATTTGTTCCGTTCGTTCTACTATAGAACGAAGTACAGAAAAATTTGTCTCACTAACCTCATCTAGTAATCTGAAAAGTAACATTGTCTGTCTCTCTGCCCAACTTTCAGGTGTTTGGGGAAGTTTTCTCATTAATGTATTAGAATAATTGTATAGTCTTGTAATTTTACCACCATAGTCATCATGTATTGTTAGAAGAAGATCCTTCTTCATGAAAATTAAACATGGTGATGTCTGTGTTCTACTTTCTCCTGTAAAGATAAATGGTACCATTATTCCAAGTGTGTCACCTGCATCCTCATATTCTGTAATATAACCAGAAAGTAATGTACTAGCATTCATAGTAATTCCTAATCTCTCAAGTATCTGTGGAGTTTCAGTCACAATATCATCTACAACTACTTCTATCCATGTTAGATTACCTACAGAAATTATTTGCGCAGCTTCTTCTAGGTTTATGCTCTCTTTCTTAAATGGAACTCCTTGTCCCTCAATACCTGCAATACTTACTGTCTTTAACATGGCAATTGGACTGATCGCACCAATATACACTTTTTTGCAAAGTTATACCTATGGGTTACTTGGATTTTTTTGTCGTTTCTTTTTGTTTTGTGCGTTGCGTATAAGCAAAGAAAGTATAGTTCCTGCAGGAATGCCAACTAAAGTACCTACAGAGACATATGGTGCAATAAAGAAGTCGCCTATCCATATTCCCCAATCATTAGTAATCTCCATGAACATTTTTGGACGTAATAGTAATGGAACTGATTGTGTCTCAGTCTTTTCTTCACCAAGATCATCAGTATATGAAATTAATACCTTAACTGGAATTGTATATTCATTTGTGACATCATTAATCGGGGTAATCATTTCTGCAGTTATTGTATATGGCTCCTGTTTTTCTAGAAATGAAATTACATATGATGTATCTCCGCGAAATTCTATATCGCCTGGTGTAATAATCTGAACAGTTACATCCTTGAGATCAATGTCTTCAGAGAGTACGGTTGTCTCAAATGTAAACTCAGAATTTGAAAATATTGATTCTGGTGTAACTGTTTCTATGACAATTACCGGATTACCAAAAACAACTATTGGTATGGCAATATTTGTCTGAGTTGGTCCCATTGGATCAATATTATTACTAACAAGAACCTGTGAATAGTCAATATTGAGGAAATGTGGTCCTTCGATTGCAGTACTGCTTACCTGATAGTCTACTGTAGTTCCGAAAGAACTTGTAGTGGTTAACTCGTCAATAATTATTGTATTGTCTCCATGTGCAGTAAAAGCACCGTCAAGATTACTCAAAGTAAATGAAATATCTTGTTTATTTTCCCATCCGTTATTTTGCAAAAGAATTGAGATTGAAAATACCCTATCTATCATTACTGACTCTGGATATGTGATTTCGAGATCCATTCCGCCCTCCATTGACTGCTTTAATGTCTCAGCATGCGAATATGGCACAATAGAAATGATGAAAGCTAAGGCCAATAAAACAAAAAAACCTTTCATGGAGGTCATCAGGTTTACTAGAATTTTAGAATTAGCATTTTCAGTTTAGTTTCCTGTTTTTAACTGTAGATTTAAGTAAACCGAATCGAAAAAATTAGTATGAGTTGTTCTGGTGAATTTGTTGAAAAAGAGCAAGAACTCATACAGATAAAACCAAACGTTATGGAGCAATTAAAGAAGGCAAAATACGGAGTTGCAGATCATTCTACAGTTGAGCTATGCCACTGGACAAAGAAATCATTTAGAAATGAAGGTACATGCTACAAACACAAGTTTTACGGCATCAGCACACATCGTTGCATGGAGTTTTCACCAGCAGGTATGCACTGTGAGAACAGATGTGTATACTGCTGGAGACCTATGGAATTCTATGATTCATTGGCAATGGATCCAGAAAGAGTTGCAGAGCCAGAAGAAATTATGAAAAAGTTGATGGCAGAAAGACGCAAGCTCATAATGGGACACTACGGTGACCCAAACCAAGACAAACAAAAACTGGATGAATCATTGCTTCCAAGCCACTATGCGATTTCATTATCTGGTGAACCAACGATGTATCCAAAGTTGCCCAAGTTGATCAAATATCTCAAGTCGTTAGAGGCAACGAAATCTATCTTTCTTGTAACAAACGGACAGGAACCTGATATGATACAACGATTAGCAGACGAAGATGCATTACCAACCCAGTTGTATCTGTCAACAAACGCAGCAGATCAAGAATCATTTTTGAAGGTTAACAGACCAAGATATGATGATTCTTGGAAGAGGTGGAATAAGACACTTGATCTACTTTCTAGCTTAGATACAAGAACTGTATTACGTATTACTCTAATCAAGAATTGGAATGACTCGAAAGAAATGATTCCAGCTTTTACTGAAATGTTTGACAAATCAAATCCGCATTTTATCGAGATTAAA
>CAZMBA010000049.1:0-2667 GCA_964564665.1 uncultured Candidatus Nitrosopelagicus sp.
GGCGATCCTCAAAATTGTCCTGAAACTATTGATACAGCAAAAAAATTAATTGAAAATAATATTCCCACACTAGGTATTTGTTTGGGTGCACAAATAATTGGCATTGCAGGAAATACTGAAACTTATAAACTAAAGTATGGACATCGTGGTCAGAATAAACCTTGTATAAATTTAGAAACAAATCAGGTTTATGTTACGAGTCAGAATCATGGTTATGGAATAAAACCTGAATCTTTAGAACAATCTGATTTTAAACTATGGTTTTCAAACGCTGATGATAAGACAGTTGAAGGCATAAAACACAAAACAAAAGATTGCATTGCTGTACAATTCCATCCCGAAGCTGCACCTGGTCCTTTTGACTGCAAATACGTTTTTGACGAATTAAAAAAATTGATGGAGAGATAACAAATTGCCAAAAAACGAATCGCTAAAGAAAATTCTTGTACTTGGAAGTGGTGCAATAAAAATCGGTGAAGCGGGAGAGTTTGATTACTCTGGAAGTCAATGTCTTAAAGCAATTCATGAAGATGGAGTCAAAAGTGTTCTAATTAATCCAAACATCGCAACAATTCAAACTGACACTAGATTTGCAGACAAAGTCTATCTCCAACCTGTGACTCCCGAATATGTTGAATCTGTAATTGAATCAGAACGACCTGATTCAATCATGTTGTCATATGGTGGGCAAACTGCATTGAATTGTGGTGTAAAATTAGATGAGATGGATATTTTACAAAAATATGATGTCAAAGTATTGGGAACACAAATCCCTGGAATTATGGCTACTGAAGATAGACAGAAATTCAAAGATAACATGCAACAATGCGGTGTTCCTGTTTTGAAGAGTAAAACAGTTAACACTTTTGAGGATGCAAAAAAAGTTGCTGAGGAGTTAGGTTATCCAGTAATTGTTCGTGTAGCCTACACTCTTGGAGGAAAAGGTGGTGGTGTGGCACATAATGAAATTGAACTACATGAGATTGCAGAACGTGGAATTGCGGCAAGTCTTGTTGGGCAAATCCTAGTTGAAGAATACATTGGTCATTGGAAGCAAATTGAATATGAGGTAATGCAGGATTATGGTGGAAATAATGTAATTGTGTGCAATATGGAAAATGTTCTTTCAATGAAAGTGCACACAGGCGATAATATTGTTGTTGCGCCATCGCAAACAATCAATAATCATGAATATCACATGCTACGTTCTGCTGCAATACGTGCTACAAAGTATGTTGGAATCGTCGGTGAATGTAACATTCAGTATGCATTAGACTCTGACTCTGACAGGTATGTTGCTATTGAGATCAATCCACGTCTTTCACGTTCTTCAGCTCTTGCTAGCAAGGCAACTGGTTATCCGCTAGCATATATGTCAGCAAAAATAGGATTGGGCTATTCACTTCCTGAATTAGTTAACAGTATTACAAAGGCTACAACTGCATGTTTTGAGCCATCATTAGATTATATTGTTTGTAAGCACCCAAGATGGGATTTTGAAAAATTTGAACTTGTTAATCGTAAACTAGGAGTAACTATGAAATCAGTTGGTGAAGTAATGGCTGTTGGAAGAACATTTGAAGAATCACTACAAAAAGCAATACGAATGTTAGATATTGGAAAAGATGGCCTTGTATTGAATCGTGCAAATGGTCAAAAATTTGATGTAGAGGATATAGAAGATCATTTGCAACATCATGATGATTTTATTCTATATTTTGTTGCAGCAGCTCTAAAAAAAGGAATCAGTGTTCAAAAAATTTATGATCTATCATCAATTGATCCCTGGTTTATTGAAAAGATAAAAAATATTATAGAAACAGAAGAAAAACTAAAACAAAATGAATTGGAAAAACCACTTTTACAAGAAGCAAAAAAGCTTGGATTTTCAGATAATCAAATTGCACGTGCAAAAGACATGCAAAGTGCAGAAGTTAGAAAAATACGCAAAGACTACAATATAATTCCCTCTGTGAAACAAATTGACACACTTGCGGCAGAATGGCCTGCACAGACAAATTATCTCTATCTTACTTACGGAGGTGGCTCAGACGATGTAGTTTTGACAGATTCTGATAAGGGCGTAATTGTACTTGGTGCTGGACCATATAGAATTGGTAGTAGCGTAGAATTTGATTGGGGCACTGTAAACATGGTTTGGGGTTTACAAGAAAATGGAGAAAAAAATGTGAGTGTTGTTAATTGTAATCCTGAAACTGTTTCTACTGATTATGATATTTGTAGTAGACTGTACTTTGAAGAATTAACATTAGAACGTATTTTGGATATATGTGAATTTGAAAACCCTAAGGGAATAGTTACTTCTGTTGGGGGTCAAACAGCAAATAATCTTACACCAAAACTAGCTGAAATTGGTATAGAACTAATTGGCTCCAGTGCTGAAGATGTTGTCCGCGCAGAGAATCGTTCAAAATTTAGTGCAGTTTTAGACAAACTTCATATTAAACAGCCACGATGGCAGGCATTTACAAATATCACTGATGCAAAAAACTTTGCTCTTGATGTAGAATATCCAGTTTTAGTGAGACCTTCGTATGTACTAAGCGGTGCCGCAATGAAAGTTGTTTGGTCTCAAGAAGAATTAAAACAATTTACTTCTAATGCGGCAATTGTTTCACCTGATCATCCAGTAGTAATTAGTAAGTT